>JAZRCU010000110.1:0-5122 GCA_045659965.1 Faecousia sp. | reverse complement strand
CAGTTCGTGGATAACATTGTTTTGGGCGAAAAGGGTGTTATCGATCTGTGGAAGCTGATGAATATCTCTTACGACCGGTTCATCCGCACCACCGATGATTACCACGTGGAGGCTGTGCAGAAGATCTTCAAGAAGATGTATGAAAACGGGGACATCTACAAGGGCACCTATAAGGGCAAGTACTGCAAGCCCTGTGAGTCCTTCTGGACAGAGAGCCAGCTGGTGGACGGCAAGTGCCCTGATTGCGGCAGAGATGTACAGGATGCAGAGGAAGAGGCCTATTTCTTCCGCCTGTCCAAGTACGCAGACCGCATTCAGGATCTGCTGGAAAACACCGATTTCTTAGAGCCCAGAAGCCGCGTTCACGAGATGGTGAATAACTTTATTAAGCCGGGCCTTGAGGATCTGTGCGTTTCCCGTACCAGCTTTACCTGGGGCGTGCCTGTGGACTTTGACGAAGGCCACGTGGTTTACGTCTGGATCGACGCTCTGTTTAACTACATGACTGCGCTGGGCTTTGAAAATGACAAGTATCAGGATCTTGCTGATTTCTGGCCTGCAGATGTGCACTTTGTGGGTAAGGAGATCGTTCGTTTCCACTCCATCATTTGGCCTGCAATGCTTATGAGTCTGGATCTGCCGCTGCCTAAGAAGGTCTTTGGCCACGGCTGGCTGCTGTTAGATGGCGGCAAGATGAGTAAGTCCAAGGGCAACGTGGTAGACCCCTATATTCTGGCAGAGCGCTTTGGTGTGGATGCACTGCGTTTCTTCCTGCTGCGTTCTTTCCCCTTTGGCTCTGACGGCAACTTCTCTAACGAGCTGCTGATCTCCACCATTAACACCGATCTTGCCAACGACTTGGGCAATCTGGTCTCCCGTACGGTTGCCATGGCCCAGAAATACTTTGGGGAAAAGCTGCCTGCAAACCATCTGGAAAATCCTGAGATGGATGCTGAGCTTCTGGAGATGGTTTCTTCTCTTCGGGATAAGTACGAAGCACAGATGGAAAGCTATGCCTTCCAGAATGCTTTGGCTGAGATTTTCAAGGTCATCTCCCGTGCCAATAAGTATATTGACGAGAATGCACCTTGGGTGCTGGCTAAGAGCGAGGAAAATCATCCCCGTCTGGCAAAGGTGCTGTATAACCTGTTAGAAACTGTCCGCATCTGCGCAGGCTTGCTCACTCCCTTTATGCCCACAACCTCTGCAGAAATTGCCAACCGCTTAGGCGGCGCAGATCTGTCTTGGGATAGCCTTGCTACCTTTGGTGCGCTGCCCTGTGATGTGGCGACTGTGAACGGTGCTGCTCTGTTCCCCAGAATTGACATGGAAAAGGAATTGGCTGCTCTGGAAGAACTGTCCAAGCCCAAGTCTGATCTGGAGATTGAGCCCTACACCCAAGAGAGTGTGGACTTTGACACCTTCTGCAAGAACGAGCTGCGGGCGGTCAAGGTCAAGGCTTGCCAGAATGTGAAAAAGAGCGACAAGCTCCTGTGCTTCACTCTGGACGATGGTACAGGTACCGATCGCCAGATCCTGTCCGGTATTGCCAAGTATTATAAGCCGGAGGAACTGGTGGGTAAGACCTTGGTGGCTATCACCAACCTACCTCCCAGAAAGATGATGGGTCAGGCCAGCTGCGGCATGCTGCTGAGTGCAGTGCACACCTTCAAGGGTGAGGAAGTGCTGAACCTGGTGATGCTCAGCGATGACATTCCTGCCGGCGCAAAACTCTGCTAAAACAAATAAAATCAGGCGTCAACCAAAAGTTGACGCCTGTTTCTTTTACTTTATTCCAGTTCAAATGCGCCGGTATAGAGCTGATAGTAAGTGCCCTTTTGAGCGATCAGGTCATCGTGGCTGCCACGCTCGATGATCCTGCCCTGATCCAGCACCATAATGCAGTCGGAATTGCGGACAGTAGACAGTCGGTGGGCGATAACAAAGGTAGTTCTTCCCTTCATCAGCGCGTCCATACCCTTTTGCACCAAAGCTTCTGTTCTGGTGTCGATGGAGGAGGTAGCCTCGTCCCAAATCATCACCGGAGGATCGGCCACCGCCGCCCGGGCAATGGCGATCAGCTGCCGCTGACCTTGAGAAAGGCTTGCGCCGTTTCCTGTGAGCATGGTGTCATAGCCCTGAGGCAGACGGGTGATGAAATCGTGGGCATTGGCGATCTTTGCTGCATGGATACATTCTTCATCCGTAGCATCCAGCTTGCCGTAGCGGATGTTTTCCATCACTGTGCCTGTAAACAGGTTGGTTTCCTGAAGCACCACGCCTAAGCTGCGCCGCAGATCGGCTTTGCAGATCTTGTTGATATTAATATTGTCATAGCGGATCTTGCCATCGGCAATATCATAGAAGCGGTTGATAAGATTTGTGATGGTGGTCTTGCCTGCGCCGGTAGCGCCTACAAAGGCCAGCTTTTGACCGGGATGGGCATACAGGGTCACATCGTGGAGCACCGTCTTTTCCGGTACATAGCCAAAGTCCACGTTGAACATGGTGATGTCACCGGTCAGTTCCGTGTAGGTGACAGTGCCGTCTGCTTGGTGGGGATGCTTCCATGCCCAATGGCCGGTGCGCTTTTCACTTTCCGTGATGTTGCCGTTTTCGTCAATATTGGCGTTAACCAGGGTGACATAGCCGTGATCTTCTTCTACCTCTTCGTCCAGCAGCTGGAAGATCCGCTCTGCGCCAGCCAGAGCCATAACGATGGCATTGATCTGGTTGCTGATCTGGCCGATGGGCATATTGAAGCTGCGGCTCAAGGTCAAAAAGCTTACCAATGCGCCCAGAGTCAACAGATTGCCCCCGGAGGCAACGGCCAGCAAACCGCCGATAATTGCCAGAATGGTGTACTGGATATAACCTAAGTTATTATTCACAGGGCCCATCATGTTGGTAAAAGACCCGGCCTTGAAAGCGTTTTGCCGGAGGTTTTCGTTGATTTCGTCAAACTCTTTCCGGCAGGTATCTTCATGGCAGAACACCTTGACTACCCGCTGACCGTGGATCATCTCTTCCACATAGCCGTTCACCGCGCCCAAAGCCTTTTGCTGTCCGATGAAGAACTTGGCAGAGTGACTTGCCACATTCTTGGTGACGATCATAATGCCAAAGGAGGTTACAAGTACCACACCGGTGAGAATGGGAGAGGTGATGAGCATCATCACAAACACGCTGACCAAGGTTGCGATAGAGGAGATGCACTGAGGAATAGACTGGGAGATCATCTGCCGCAGGGTGTCGATGTCAGAGGTATAGCGGCTCATAACATCGCCTGCAGGATGGGTGTCAAAATAGCGGATGGGCAGCTTCTGCATGTGGCAGAACATAGAGTCCCGGATTTTCTTCTGTGTGCCTTGGCCTACTTTTACCATGAGGAAATTGTAAAGGAAGGCAGACACAATGCCCAGAAGATACAAGCCACCCATTTTCAGTAGGAACTGGATCAGCGGCCCAAAGTTGGGGTCGGTTTGCCCAATAAGAGGGGTGACATAGTCGTCGATGATGTATTGCAAAGACTTGCTGCTGGCGGCTTGCGCCAAAGATGCCAACAGAATACAGATAACAACCACTACCATGGTCTTTCGATAGGGCGCCATGTAGCCCAGCAGCCGGGAGAGGGTCTTTTTGGGGTTTCTGGCTTTTCTGCCGTCACCGGAGAATCTTACTGGAGGCATTCTTCGTCCCCTCCTTTCGTCTGGGATTCATAGACTTCCCGGTAAATGGGAGAGGTGTTTAGTAAGGTTTCGTGAGTACCTTGGGCCACCAGCTTGCCACCGTCCAGCACTAAGATCAAGTCTGCATCCTGAACAGAGGACACACGCTGGGCAATGATCAGCTTAGTGGTGTCCGGGATCTCTTCCCGGAAGGCCTTGCGGATCATAGCATCGGTGTGGGTGTCCACGGCAGAGGTGGAGTCGTCCAAAATCAAAATCTTTGGCTTTTTCAGCAGCGCCCGGGCGATACAAAGCCGTTGCTTTTGTCCGCCGGAAACATTGCTGCCGCCCTGTTCGATATGGGTGTCATACCCATCGGGGCGGGCCATGACAAAATCATGGGCGCAGGCCAGCTTACAGGCATGCTCGATTTCTTCGTCGGTGGCATTGGGATCACCCCAACGCAGATTGTCACGGATCGTGCCAGAGAACAGAGTGTTCTTCTGCAGCACCATGGAAACCTGGTTGCGTAGGGTGTCCATATCATAGTCCCGGACATCCACACCGCCTACCAGAAGCTTACCTTCGGTGACATCGTACAGACGGGGGATTAGCTGCACCAGGGTGGATTTGCTGGAGCCTGTACCGCCCAAAATGCCCACAGTCTGGCCGGAGGGGATGTGCAGATTGATAGAATCCAGAGCGTTGTTTTCTGCGGTCTTAGAGTACCGGAAGGAAACATTCTGGAAGGTGATAGAGCCGTCTTTTACCTCCATCACCGGGTTTTCCGGGTTGTGAAGGTCCGGGTTTTCGCTGAGGATCTCATAGGCACGGCGCAAAGGCGCACGGCTCATGGTGAACATGACAAACACCATGGACATCATCATAAGACCCATCAAGATCTGACCGGTGTAAGTAAACATAGCAGTCAAATCGCCGGGGGTCAGCACATTGGAAACTACCAGCTTTGTGCCAAGGTAAGAGATCACGATCATGCAGGTGTACACAGCCAGCTGCATAAAGGGATTGTTAAAGGCCATAATCCGCTCAGCTTTCACAAAGTCCCGGTAGATCTCATCAGAGGTGCCGGTGAATTTCTCAATTTCCTTTTCCTCTCGAACAAAGGACTTGACCACCCGGATGCCGTGGATGTTTTCCTGTACTACGTTGTTCAGCTTATCATAGGTCTTGAACACCCGCTCGAAGATCTTATGTACCAGAGAGATCAGTACCATCAGCGCAATGGCAAGTAGCGGCAAAACGATGCAGTAGACGATGCTCAGCCGGGGGCTGATGCGGATGGCCATGATCAGCGCCATTACCAGCATCACCGGTGTGCGGAAGATCATCCGGATCATCATCTGGAAGGCCATTTGCAGCGTTGCCACATCGGAAGTCAACCGGGTGACGATAGAGGAGGTGGAGAACTTATCGATATTGAAAAAGTCGAAGGT
>JAZRCU010000109.1:0-4052 GCA_045659965.1 Faecousia sp. | reverse complement strand
CAATACAACAACCTGAATAGGTGCAACCTTAGGAGGCAGCACCAGGCCATTGTTATCGCCATGGGTCATAATAATACCACCGATCAAACGGGTAGAAACGCCCCAAGAGGTCTGATGGGGATGGACCTTCTGGTTGTTCTTATCAGTGAATGTGATCTCAAAGGCTTGGGCAAAACCATCGCCAAAGTAGTGGGATGTACCTGCCTGCAGAGCCTTGCGGTCGTGCATCATGCACTCAATGGTGTAGGTAGCTTCTGCACCATTGAACTTTTCCTTATCGGTCTTCTGACCGCGAGTAACAGGCATAGCCAGTACGTTCTCACAGAAGTCAGCATAGACATTGAGCATCTTCTCTGTCTCTTGCTTTGCCACCTCTGCGGTGGCGTGCATGGTGTGGCCTTCCTGCCACAGGAATTCCCGGTGACGCAGGAAAGGACGGCTGGTCTTTTCCCAACGCAGAACGCTGCACCACTGGTTAAGCATCATAGGCAGATCCCGGTGGGACTGAATGGCGCTCTTAAAGTATTCGCAGAACAAAGTCTCAGATGTGGGACGGATGCAGTAACGCTCCTCCAGCTTGTCGCTGCCGCCATAGGTAACCCAGGCACACTCGGGAGCAAAACCTTCCACGTGATCCTTCTCCTTCTGCAGAAGGCTCTCAGGGATCAGCATGGGCATATACACATTTTCTGCGCCGGTCTTTTTAAACTCAGCGTCCATGATCCGCTGGATATTCTCCCAAATG
This sequence comes from Faecousia sp., assembly GCA_045659965.1. Taxonomy (GTDB): domain Bacteria; phylum Bacillota; class Clostridia; order Oscillospirales; family Oscillospiraceae; genus Faecousia. Next base: position 3,307 of record JAZRCU010000109.1, on the reverse strand, counting down.
GCATAACCATAGGGACGGTAAATAAACATACCCTTAATGGAAGAATAGTCAATCAGCTGTGCCTTCTTGCACACATCTGTAAACCATTGGGCAAAGTCCACTTCCATGTCGGTAATTTCGGTAACTTTCTTTTCCTTAGCCATGATCGTCATCCTCTCAAATAACCTTTTTCGTACATTGTATTGTATCACATCTGTCAAGCATTGGAAAGGAAAAACTAAATTTAATAAGAAAGTTTTAGAAAAACATTGTTATTTGTCACGTTCCTTGCTATACTTGATTCAGAATTAACAAGCGGAGGTATTACCATGAAATCCATCCGGGAAATATATAAAATCGGCAAAGGGCCTTCCTCCTCACACACCATGGGCCCAGAGCGAGCTGCAAAGCTCTTTCGGGAGACTTATCCCCACGCAGATGCTTTTCGGGTCATTCTTTATGGTTCGTTAAGCAAAACCGGCGTAGGCCACGGCACCGACCGTGTCATTCGTCAAGTCTTCTCCCCCATTGCTACAGAAATTGAATTTTCCAATATCACTTTGGAAAATTGCCACCCTAACACTATGGACTTATTCGCATATCAGAGCGGTCAGGAGCTTGGTACGTTGCGGATCGAATCTGTTGGCGGCGGTGACATTCGTGTACCGGGGCAAAGTCTTTTGGATACACCGGAGGTTTACCCCGAAAACTCCTTCGCTGAAATTGCGGATTTTTGCAAATGGCGATATATTGAAAAGCTAAGCGACTATGTAGAGCTGAACGAAGGCGAAGAGATCTGGGATTTTCTGGTACAGGTTTGGCAAGTCATGAAGCAGTCCATTACCGAAGGTTTGTCTACCACCGGCATATTGCCCGGCGGTTTGAAGGTACAGCGCAAAGCAAAAAGTCTGTATGAAGAAGACGACAGCATGCTTGCCCCCGGTATGAAAGAATTTAAGCAAATCGCTGCATACGCCTATGCCGTAGCAGAGCAGAACGCAGACAACGGCACCATTGTTACCGCCCCCACCTGCGGCGCATGTGGTACTCTGCCCGCAGTACTAAAATATGCCCAGGAAACCCGTGGATTTTCTGATCTGCAAATTGCAAAAGCCTTGGGCACAGCTGGCATCATTGGAAATCTGACCAAACGCAACGCCTCTATCTCTGGCGCAGAATGCGGTTGCCAAGCCGAGACCGGCACGGCCTGTTCTATGGCTGCTGCCGCATTAGCTGAGCTTTACAACCAAAATTTAGATCAGGTGGAATACGCAGCAGAAGCAGCTATGGAACATCATCTTGGCTTGACCTGCGACCCGATCTGTGGACTGGTACAGATTCCCTGTATTGAACGTAACGCCGTTGCCGCCATGCGGGCTATGAATGCTTGCAATCTAAGCTATTTCCTCACCGGTTCCCGCAATATCAGCTATGATATGGTTTGCCGGGCAATGCACGAAACCGGCATCAATCTAAACCATCGCTTCCGCGAAACCAGCGAAGGTGGCTTAGCCAAAATCTATGCCCGCAAAAAATGAATCCTTGCCCCTGGGATTTCCAGGGGCTTCTTTCTGGAAAAGTAATTATTCCCTTGCAAAAGAATGTAAAATAGTGTATCATACATAGTTGGAATAAGGAAAATATTATGAAATCAAAGGAGATTTTTAATATATGAAATTAGGTATCGTGGGACTTCCCAATGTTGGCAAGTCTACCCTGTTTAATGCCATCACCAACGCAGGTGTTCCGGCAGATAACTATGCATTCTGCACCATTGACCCCAACGTGGGTGTGGTATCCGTTCCCGATGAGCGTTTGGATTGGCTGGCAGAGCTTCACAACCCCAAGAAGCTGACCCCTGCTGTAATAGAATTTGTGGATATTGCAGGTCTTGTGAAAGGCGCTTCTAAGGGCGAAGGTTTGGGCAACAAGTTTTTGAGCAACATCCGTACCACCGACGCCATCGTTCATGTGGTGCGCTGCTTTGACGATTCCAACGTTACCCACGTAGAGGGCAGCACCGATCCTCTGCGTGATATCGACATCATCAATCTGGAACTGGTGATGGCAGATATTGAAATGGTGGAGCGCCGGATCGATAAGGCCCAGAAGGCCATGAAGGGTGGCGACAAGAAGTACGCAAGAGAAGCAGAACTGTTCTCCCAGCTGCTGGATCACTTAAATCAAGGCAAGCTGGCACGTACCTTTGACGGCACAGAGGACGATATGGCGCTGATCGCCACCTCTGATCTGCTGACTCTGAAAAAGACCATCTATGTTGGCAATCTGGCAGAAAACGAAATCAACGAGCCCGAAAACAACAAGCATTTCTTGGCTGTGAAGGCTCTGGCAGCCGAAGAGGGCAGCCAGCTGATCCCCATTTGTGCAAAGCTGGAAGCTGATATCGCCGAACTGGATGATCCCGAGGAGAAGGCTATGTTCATGGAGGAACTAGGCGTCAATGAATCCGGTCTGGACAAGCTGATTCGCAGTTCTTACGCATTGCTGGGTCTGATCTCCTTCCTCACCGCAGGCTCCGACGAATGCCGCGCTTGGACCATTAAGAACGCTACCAAAGCACCCCAGGCAGCCGGCAAGATCCATACAGACTTTGAGCGTGGCTTCATCCGCGCCGAAGTGATCGCTTTTGAGGATATGAAATCTTGCGGCACTATGGCAAACGCTAAGTCCAAGGGTCTTGTCCGCAGCGAAGGCAAGGAATATGTCATGAAGGACGGCGACATTGTCAACTTCCTGTTCAACGTTTAAAATGAGTAAAAAATAATGGTAGGCTTTTGCCTACCATTATTTTTATACTCTTTTAGCCACCAGTTGGCCGTTATATTCTGTCAAAAATGCCTCTGCGGTTTTTTTCATAGTAACAACTGCCATATCCTCCTTAAAGGAGAAGGTCGCCAGGAAATTGCCAAGATACGTATCAATGATCTGTACCTTGAGATTTAATTTCTGTTCCTCACACCAGACCGCGCTGGCAGCACAATCATAATGGCCAGTCCCCGGCAAACCACCGTGAAGATCTGAATAACCATCCTGAGGGAATTTGGAGAATACATTTTTCCCCATACCAAAGGGCAGTCGTTTTTCTCCCTGTGCATTACAGTAACAGAACGCGCCAGTGCCATTGGAAGAAAACTCTAAAGAGAATTCCCGGATGCCCATAGTGTTTTCCTCACAAACATACTGTTTGCCAGACAGAACATCAGCATAAGAAGATTCCGTGTTGCCGGTTAAATAGACCAACTCCAGGGTATCTTCCAGATTTGCGCAGCGTTTGGCTGCAGCCGGATTCTCCGGGAGCGGGGCATCC
>JAZRCU010000108.1:0-2812 GCA_045659965.1 Faecousia sp. | reverse complement strand
GATAGAACGCCTTGTCAATGTATTTGCAGGCAATCCGGCAGCAAAAAAGACACCGGCCACAGGACCGGTCTCTTTGGGATGTTTAGGAATGAATCAAGCCTCTTCTGTAATCTCAGCCTTGGAGACCAGAATATTGGTCAGGATGCCCAGGATCAGAGCGGAAGCGGTGGTGGTCAGAGTAACCTTGCCGATTGCCATAGCCATGCCGCCGATGCCGGGGATCAGAATGGAAGCAACCACAAACAGGTTCTTGTTCTGGTTCAGGTCAACCTTCTGGATCATCTTCAGGCCGGAAACAGCGATGAAGCCGTACAAAGTGACACAAACACCGCCCATGACGCAGCCGGGGATAGAATCCAGGAAAGCCACGAAGGGACCGAAGAAGGAGATCACGATGCACATAATGGCAGCGGTGGTGATGGTGATCACAGAAGCGTTACGGGTGATGGCAACACAGCCAACGGACTCGCCGTAGGTGGTGTTGGGGCAGCCGCCGAAGAATGCGCCAACGGCAGAGCCGACACCGTCGCCCAGCAGAGTGCGGTGCAGACCGGGGTTTTCCAGCAGATCCTCACCGATGATGTAGGACAGGTTCTTGTGGTCAGCAATGTGCTCAGCAAAAACAACGAAAGCAACGGGAACATAAGCAACGGCAACGGTTGCGATGTAAGCTGCGTCGATGTCCTTAACACCCTTCATAACTTCCAGGAAAGTAAACTGGGGAACTGCAAACAGCTGCATGTTCTCAAATACAGAGAAGTCAATGACAGGAATACCGCAGAGGGTGAAAATGGTGGCTACAATATAGCCGGCCAGGATGCCGAAAATGAAGGGGATCAGCTTGACCATCTTCTTGCCGTAGGTGGAAGTGATCACAACAACCAGCAAGGTGACCAGAGCGCAAACCAGGGAAGCCCAGATGGGAGCGGTCATGATGAAGGAGCCGTTGCCATCCTGAGGACCGTAGGAGAATACGTCCTTGATAGCAGCGCTGGCCAGAGACAGACCGATCAGCGCAACGGTGGGTCCAATGACAACTGCGGGCATCAGCTTGTTGATCCACTTAACGCCGACGAACTTAACAACAGCGGCGATAACCACATACACCAGGCCAGCCAAAAATGCGCCTAGGATGATACCGGCAAAACCGGCAGAAGCGGATGCGGCGCCTGCAAAAGCGGCAACCATGGAGCTGATAAATGCGAAGGAAGAGCCTAGGAATACGGGGCTGCGGAACTTGGTGAACAGCTGATAAACCAAAGTGCCCACACCGGCGCCGAAGAGGGCGGCGGACTGGCTCATGTTGTTACCAACGATCACGGGGACCACGATGGTGGCAGCCAAAATTGCCAGCACCTGCTGGAATGCGAAGATCAGCAGCTGCGCGAATTTAGGCTTGTCTTTGATGTTGTAGACCAGATTCATAATTTACCTCCGTTTAATAATTTTAAACATAAAAATTATATCATTGTATCTTCGGAAAAACAAGGAATTTCTACAAAAAAATCCCTCTTTATAGAGGGATTTTTTAAAAGCATATTAAAACTTTTCGTAGCCTACCAGAATGCCGCCTTCTTCTGCATAGTAGCTGCAAAGACCAAGGCACTTATCCACAGTCACATCGACCTTGGGGAAAGTGGTACGGATTATTTGGGCAAGGCTTACGGCTGCGGTTTCGTTTTGGCAATGGGCGATGCGCACTTTGCCGCTGGAGAGTCCGTCTGATTGTAAGTATTCTAAAAGCTTTTTCAAGGATTTGGCTTCGCCCCGGCTCTTATCCAGAGGTTGTAAGGTGCCCTGTGGGCTGGCTTTTCCAATGACACGAATTCCCAAAACCCCAGCGATCTTGGCTACTGCCATGGGTACTCTGCCGTTGGCGGCAAAATTTTGCAAAGAGGCCAGCGCAAACAGCAGTCCGGTTTTCTTTGCGTACAGCTCTATTTGCTGACAAATTTCCTCGTAGGCAGTGCCTGCGGCGATCAGTTGCTGCAGTTTTTCCACGATCAGCACTAGCTCCGGACCGGCAGATAAAGAGTCGATCACAAACACCCGTTTGCCGGGGTTTTCTGCCTCATACATTTCTTTGGCAACACAGGCGGCATTATAGCTGCCGGACAGGCCGCTGGTGATGGTCACGCAGAAGATATCGTCTGCATCTGCAAAGGCTTCCAGCCAATCCCCGGGATTGGGGCAGGAGGTCTTGGATTTGTCCTTGTAGCTTCGGAAAAATTCCACCATTTCTTCCACATTTAAATTTGTGTCGTCTACAAACTCCCGTGTTGCGGTGATAATTTTCAAAGGGGCGACGGCGAAGTCGGTGCCTTGCAGCTGCTGTAAATTGGCAGAGGAATCTGCCACGATTTTTGTTGTTCTCATAGAAAAAGTCCTTTCAGCAGTTTTCTAAATTATAGCATACCCCGGGAAAAAGGTTTCTCTACATTCGCAAAGAACGACTCTCTTGGTGGTAGATAGGCACTCTACCAACCAATCCCCCTGGCAAAACCAGGGGGATTGGTTTATTTATTCGCCTACGGCTTTATTTGTCAGCATGGTGTAGATCATCTTCAAAAGACTGGGCTTACCCATAGCTGTGGGCTTTTCACCCAGCATCAGCACACGCTTCTGGCTCTTGTCAGAGGCGATCCATGTGGGAAGCTGGCCGCTCTTGTTGGGGTTGCCGGAGGTGCAGAAGTTGCAGAGGTAGCTGACCATCTGCTCGCTTAATTCCCGGTCCTTCTGCTCCATGGGCCGCCAGCAGTTATCCAGCGTGCCAAACCAGTACCACAGGTCAGCAGAGTGCCATGCGCCGTTG
>JAZRCU010000107.1:0-9673 GCA_045659965.1 Faecousia sp. | reverse complement strand
GTTCTGGTTGCTACCGTCCGTAGCCTTAAGATGCACGGCGGCGGCCCCAAGGTTACTCCCGGCGCACCCCTGCCCAAGGAGTACAAGGAAGAGAACCTGGAACTGCTGGAGAAGGGTACTTGCAACCTGTTCCACCATGTTAACACCATTAAGAAGTCCGGCATCACCCCCGTTGTCTGCATCAACCGTTTCTACACCGATACCGATGCAGAAATCGCTCTGCTGAAGAAGCTGTGTGCTGAGAAGGGCGTTCGTTGCGCTGAGTCTAACCACTGGCGTTACGGCGGCGAGGGCGCTGCTGAGCTGGCTCAGGTCGTTGTTGAGGCTTGTGAGTCCAAGAACGAAGTTAAGTTCCTGTACGACCTGGATGTGCCTCTGCGTAAGCGCGTTGAGCTGATCGCTAAGGAAGTTTACGGCGCTGACGGCGTTGACTGGGCACCTTTGGCAGTTGAGAAGGCACAGCGCTTCGAGTCCGATCCCAAGTACGCAGACTACTGCACCATGATGGTTAAGACTCACCTGTCCCTGTCCGACGATCCCACCAAGAAGGGTGTTCCCACTGGCTGGCGTCTGTTCGTCCGTGACATTCTGGAGTACGGCGGCGCTAAGTTCCTGTGCCCCATGGCTGGTACTATCTCCATGATGCCCGGTACTGCAGCTGACCCTGCATACCGCCGCGTGGACGTAGACACCGAGACTGGCAAGGTTTCCGGCCTGTTCTAATTCCTATTACAAAAGGAGCCTGCAGATTTTGTCTGCAGGCTCTTTGTCGCCCTAAACGGGGGCGTATGGGGCAATAAAGTTATAAAAATTTTGGAAAATGCAAAAAAATTCTAGACAAATAAAAAATGAAGTTGTATAATAACTCCATTAGGAACGATGCTAAATAGTTCCTCTCAAACCTATTTTGGAGTGTGAAAACGATGAAACTGATCATCAAAAACGACTACAATGAGATGAGTGCATGGGCTGCGCAGCATATTGCAGATGCCATCAACAATCATAAGGAAGATCGCCCCTTCGTTCTGGGCTTGCCCACCGGTTCTTCTCCCTTGGGTGTTTATAAGCGCCTGATCGAAATGAATAAGGCTGGTCAGGTGACCTTTAAGAATGTGGTTACCTTCAACATGGACGAGTATGTTGGTCTGCCTAAGGACCATGACCAGAGCTACTGGTATTTCATGCACGATAATTTCTTCAATCACATCGATATTCCTGCTGAGAACATCAACATTCTCGACGGCATGGCAGCGGATCTGGAAGCTGAGTGCCAGCGCTACGAGGACAAGATCGCTTCCTACGGCGGTATCGATCTGTTCCTGGGCGGTTCCGGTGTGGACGGCCATATCGCATTCAACGAGCCCTTCACCTCTCTGTCTTCCCGTACCGGTGTTCGCGCACTGACTGAGGACACTTTGATCGTAAACTCCCGTTTCTTTGACAACGATCCTAACAAGGTACCTAAGACTGCCCTGTCTGTTGGTGTTGGTACTGTGTGTGACTCCAAGCAGGTTCTGCTGGTTATCAACGGTCACAGCAAGGCTCGCGCTCTGCGTCACTGCGTAGAAGGCGGCGTGGATCACGCTTGGACCATCAGCGCTCTGCAGCTGCACCCCGATGGCATTGTTGCCTGTGACGAAGCTGCTTGCGGCGAGCTGAAGGTAGATACCTACAAGTACTTCAAGGAAATCTACAAGAACGAAAAGTAATTTTATAAGCGTAAAATCCCCTCTGATAGCTATATCAGAGGGGATTTTTTAATGGTGATGATGGTGGTGGCCGCAGGAATGATGGTGGTGTTCTACATGGCAATGCCGCTGATGGCAATTTTCAGAGGTAGTTTCCAGTTCCAAAGTCACATGGCCGATGTCTAGAGATAGCAGGGTCTGGCGGACTAGTTCCTTGATTTTGACAGGATCTTCTTCGGTGACGATATGGGCTGAGGCGTAGTGGTGCTGTCCGTCTATGCTCCAAAGATGGATATGGTGGACATCGACGATACCCTCTAAGACTTCTAAATGCGCTTTTATTTTGGGAATATCCACATGCTTCGGCGCTTTTAATAAAAACAGATCTGCCACTTCTTTAAGGTTGCCTATGGCATGATACAGGATAAACAAGGCCACCCCAATGGACATCAGCGGATCCAGCAGAGTAAAATTTGTAATGCCCATGACAATAGCGCCAAGTAGCACCATCACCCAACCCAGCACATCCTCCAGCATATGCAAATTCACAGCCCTCTGATTTATGGAATGGCCATTTGCAGTAAATAGGGCTGCGGAAAGGTTTACGCACACCCCTAGGATTGCAAATACAACCATGCCCTTATAGTGGATGGGAGTGGGGGTAATGATCCTGGCGACGGCATGAAATATCACAAAGATAGAGCCCAGAAAAAGGATCGTGGTGGTGATCAGTCCTCCCAGTACCGAAAATCGCCCATAGCCGTAAGTATACTTGCTATCCGGTTGCTTTTGGCTTTTCTTCTCCAGATAATAAGAAAGACCGATGCTGACGGCATCTCCAATATCATGGATAGCGTCGGACAAAATCGCCACGCTGCCGGTGAAAATGCCACCGAAACATTCAAAAATAGCAAAAGACAGATTTAAAATAAATGCAACTAAAATATTTCTATGGGTTTTCATAGAAGCCTCCTATTGACCAAAGGGGAATGATATCGTACAATACATATGATACCGAACAAGGTGTTCTGTTACAACATACGAAATTGTCAGTACATTCCTTATGGAACAAATTATAAAAACTGTATGGAGAAATCATATGGACAGACGTCAAAGAAAGAGCAGGGAAGCCATTTTCAAAGCCTTCACCAACTTGCTTTCCCAAAAAGAATTTCACCAGATCACTGTGGGGCAGATCATTGAAGCGGCGGATGTGGGAAGAGCCACCTTCTATGCCCATTTTGAAACAAAGGAATACTTGCTCAAAGCGTTTTGCGAGGAATTATTTTGCCATCTTTTTGATACCCAGAACAACACCGGGCATGATCACCGGCATATTTTTGACTGCAGCGGCGAGGACCCGGTGTTTTTACACCTGTTTACCCATTTAAAAAGAAATGACAATCATATTCTTACGCTGCTGGCTTCTTCCAATAACCAATTATTTTTAGGTTATTTTCGTTCCAATCTGGAAAGCTTGGTGGAGCGCAACTTGTCAATGTTTGCCCGCAGGAAGGCTGAAAATATCCCCGACACCTTTTGGAAGGACCATATCCTGTCTACCTTTATGAGCACCCTCAAATGGTGGGTAGATCATGGTATGCAGGAAACCCCGGAGAAAATCACAGAATATTTTTATGCCGTGGTATAAGAAAACCGCCTCATTCATAAGAATGGGGCGGTTTTATGTATTGCATTAAGCGTAGACGATAACAGCGCAAACCTCAGCGGTTTCCTCGCCGTTGTTGGCAATGGAATGGCCGGTGCCTGCAGGGCAGATCATAACATCGCCGGCAGTTAAGGTGCATTCGGTGCCGTTGTCGTTGTATACCACAGTACCCTTCATCAGGTAGAATAGCTCCGTGTCGTTTTCGTGGACATGGTAGCCTATGCTGCAGCCGGGCTTCAGGGTGATATTGGCAAACAGGCGGCCTTTGTCATTCATATCTGCAGGAGTCACAAAGTTGGTCAGTTCCACGGTGCCGTTGCCGCCGCGCATATTTTCCCGATACTCTGTGGTAAAATCTGCTGCTTTTTTAATCATAGGATCATCCTCCATATCAGTTTTCGTTTATTATAACATATCCTACCGGAAAAACAAGGATTTTTCCTTTTCGTTCCAGAAAATAGGTAGAGAAATAGGAAAAACTATGGTATGATACAGACAGACGATAAGGGGGAAGCGAACATGACACTGAATTCTTTTATGCCTGTGAAGTTGGTGATCGGAGAAGGCTGCGTAGCTGCCAGCGCACGGGAGTTTCAAAAGTTGGGGAAAGTCTGCTTGTTGGTAACAGGAAAGAACTCTGCCAAGGTTAGCGGCGCGTTTCAGGACGTGACGAATACACTGGCGAAGAACGGCCAAAGATGGGTGCTATTTGATGAAATTGGGGAAAATCCCAAGCTTACCGACTGCATGGCAGCGGCAGGAAAGGCAATACAGGCTGGCGCAGAGTTTATCGTGGGTATTGGCGGAGGATCTGCTTTGGATGCGGCAAAGTGTATTGCTGTTCTGGCAGCAAATCCCGGCATGACTCAGGCGCAGCTTTATGGATTCGACTGGGCCAATGCACCGCTGAAGAATGTTGCCGTAGGTATCACTGCCGGAACAGGTAGCGAGGTGACAAAGGTTTCTGTGATCACCACACCGGACGGACGGAAAAAGAGCTTTCACCATGAAGCTATCTTTCCGGTGTTGGCATTGGGAGATCCCAGATATACCATGTCCATGCCCTCTTCGGTGACTTGCGCTACGGCCATTGATGTACTGGCCCATTGTGCAGAAAGCTTTTTCAGCACCGCAGCAAACCATATTTCCCGTACTTATGCCGTAGAAGGTCTGCGCCTGCTTCTGCCGGTGCTGGGTATGGTGGCAGAAAAAGGCTGGGAGAATTTGGATTATCCCACCCGGGAAGCCCTGTACTGCGCTTCCATCTATGGCGGTTTAGCCATCAATGTAACAGGCACTTGCTTCCCTCATACCATGGGCTATCTGCTGACGGAGAATTTCGGCATCTCCCATGGCGTTGCCTGCGCAGTATTCCAGAAGGATTTTTACGAATACAACAAACAGGTGGCGCCTGCGCTGGCGGCGGAGTTTTTAGAGAAGATCGGCTACAGTGAAGAAATGTATCTGGGCCTTCTGGAAAAACTCGTACCTTCTTGCCGGATTCCTATGACCCCGGCGCTTATTGCTGCGTCCCATGATCGTTGGATCAATAACGGCAGCATTTTAAAATGCCAAGGAACATTTAGCGCTGACATGGCAGATGACATTCTTCGAGGAAAATTTCTTGCAAATAATAAAACGAGCGTGTTGTGAAAACACGCTCGTTTTTTGCGATTTTATTGCTCTCTAAAGGTAATCGTTCCGGCATCAGAATCCATAGCATCAATAATTGCAAGGGACTCTAAGTGAACGCCCAGATTGCGGATGACCTGACCGCCGATCTGGAAGCCTTTTTCAATCACAATGCCGATGCCTTCTACAGATGCGCCGGCAGCCTTACAAATGGCGATCAAGCCTTGCAAAGCGCAGCCGTTGGCCAGGAAGTCATCAATGATCAAAACCCGGTCATTCTCGTTTAAGAATTTCTTAGAAACGATTACGTTATTCTTATTTTTATGGGTGAAAGACTCCACCTCAGAAACATAAACCTCGCTGTCAATGTTAATGGAATGGGACTTTTTTGCAAATACCATAGGTACTCCAAATTCCTTTGCCACGAAGCAGGCGATACCGATACCGGAAGCTTCAATGGTCAGGACTTTATTAATGTTTTCCTTTGCAAAGCGGCGGTGGAATTCTTTGCCGATCTCCTCCATTAAGGAGATATCCATCTGGTGATTCAGAAAGCTATCTACCTTTAAAACATTGTTGGGCTTTACAATGCCGTCTTTTACAATACGTTGCTCCAAAAAGTTCATACTATATACCTCCCAATGATCACCGGTCTTCTCGGAAGTAGGGCAGGGCAAGAGACTGAGGGGGCTGCTTGTCCCGCTGATTTCTCAAAGAGGAGATGATCAGCACGATGATGGTGACCACATAGGGCAGCATCTTATAAAGTTCCTTCACAGCCAAATTCATGCCGGAGGGAATATACATATGCAGAATGTACAGACCGCCAAAGAGGAAGGAGGCCAGAACACCTACATTGGGCCGCCAGATGGTAAAGATAACCAGAGCGATGGCCAGCCAACCACGGTCACCAAAGGCGTCATTGGCCCAGATGCCGCTGGCGTAGTCCATAACATAGTACAATCCGCCCAGACCTGCGATCATACAACCGATACAGGTGGCAATGTACTTGTACTTGTTTACGTTAATGCCGGCAGAGTCAGCGGTGCTGGGATTTTCGCCTACAGCCCGCAGGTGCAGACCTGTACGGGTGCGATTGATCACAAAGGAAGAGATCAACGCAATGGCAATGGCCAAGTACACAAGGAAGCTATAGTTAAGGACAAGTTCACCAAAGACACCCAGCTTATTTGCAAAGGGCAGGGTCTTTTTAAAGCAGTTAGAGGTGGCAGACAGAGCCAAAAAAGGCATTTCTGCACCGGAAAGCTTTACCAAAGAGCCACCGAAGAAGTTGCCGAAGCCTACACCGAAGGTGGTCATGGCAAGGCCGGTGACGTTCTGGTTTGCTCTGAGGGTAACGGTGAGAAAACAGAACAAAAGGCCCATCAGCAAAGAGCCAATCAAACAGAACAATGTGGGGATCAGCACCGCCAGCACAGGATTCAGCGCTTCCGGAGTGGGCAAGCTTTGCTCATAAATGAAAGCACCGATAACACCGCAGATGCCGCCAATGTACATGACACCGGGAATACCAAGGTTCATATTGCCGGACTTCTGGGTGATGATCTCACCGGTAGAGCCGTAGAGCAGAGGAATGCCCTGTGCAATGGCTCTGGGGAGGAAAGAAACAATTGCATTTAACATGATTACTTTTCCTCCTTGTTGGCAGACTTGGTCAGGCTAAGCTTGTATTGGATGAAGAATTCGCAACCGATAATAAAGAAGAGAATAATACCGGTCAGGATATCGCCATAGGAGGCGTTCAGGCCAAAGTCTGTGGCGATCTCGCCGGCGCCTCGACCTAGGAATACCAGCAGGAAGCTGGTGAGCACCATCCAGATGGGGTTGAACTTACCAAGCCAGGAAACCATAACGGCAGTAAAGCCTCTGCCGTCCACGATGGCGGCATTCAGAGTATGGTTGGTGCCGCCAACCAGCAACAGACCGGTCAGACCGCATAGAGCACCGGAGATCAGCATGGTGCGGATCACCACGCGCTCCACTTTGATACCAATGTAACGGGCTGTCCGCTCACTTTCACCCACAACGCTGATCTCGTAGCCATGCTTGGTGTAGTTTAAGTAAATGTACATGCCCACAGCAACCAAGGCAACAATGAGGATGTTGAGGGCGTATTTGTTGCCCAGGATCTCCGGGAACCAACCGATCTTGCTGTTGGCATTGATAACGCCAATGTTGCCGGAGCCCTTGGGATTTTCCCAAACAACGGAGAAATAAGCAACCAGCTGAATGGCCACATAGTTCATCATCAAGGTGAACAGGGTTTCATTTGTGCCGAATTTTGCTTTAAAGAAAGCAGGGATCGCGCCCCACAGAGCACCGGCCAGAATGCTGGTAAGCACCATACAGGGGATGACCACCAGATTGCTCTGATCTTTCATCAGGATCATGCAAGCAGCAGCAGCCAGCGCACCAGCCAGGGCCTGTCCTTCACCGCCGATGTTCCAGAAGCGCATCTTAAATGCCGGGGTAAGGGCCAGAGAAATGCACAAAAGCATAGCGGTGTTTTGCAGCAATACCATAAATTTCCGGTTAGAGCCAAAAGAGCCGTCAATAATGGTGGCAAAGATCTGAATGGGATTTTCAGAGGTTACTAGGGTGCTGATCAAACTGCAGCAGATCAGCGCCAACACAATGGCGGCAGCCCGGATGCACCAGGTGATGTACCAGGGCAATTCGCTGCGCTTAACGATATGAAAAAGAGGTTGTTTTGTTTTAAACATTGCTGTCACCTCCAAGGCTGGTCATCATCATACCAACTTCACGCTTCTTAGCACCTCTGCCGGGGATAATACCGCTGACCTTGCCTGCGCAAAGCACTAAGATGCGGTCGCAAAGTTCCAGAAGCACGTCCAGATCTTCACCCACATAAATCACGGCAACGCCTTTTTCCTTCTGGCGGTTGATCAGATCATAGATAGTGTGGGAGGAGTTGATATCCAGACCTCTGACGGCATAAGCAGTAAGCAAAACCTTGGGGGCAGAGGCAATTTCTCGTCCTACCAGCACCTTTTGCACGTTACCGCCGGAGAGCTTTCTTACTTGGGTATCAATACTGGGGGTCTTTACGTTCAGTTCCTTGACGATTTTCTTCGCCAGCTTCCGGGGGCCTTTGCGGTCAGTAAAGAAGCCCTTGCCTTTTCGGAAGGAACGAAGCATCATGTTATCACTTAAGTCCATGCCGCCAACCAGACCCATACCCAGTCGGTCCTCCGGCACGAAGGACAGGGTGATGCCCATTTCGCTGATGGTGTAAGGATCTTTGCCCAGCAGCTCCTCGTGAATATTGTTGTCGTCAATATAGGAAATGGAGCCGCTTTCCACCGGTTGCAGACCGGCGATGGCTTCCAGCAATTCCTTCTGGCCGCTGCCGGAAATGCCTGCAATGCCTAAGATCTCACCGCTGTTGGCGGTAAAGGAAACATCCTGCAGCTTCAAAATGCCGTCAACAGAGCGAACAGTCAAGCCGCTGACTTGGATACGGGGCTTAGGATCTACAGGCTCAGGCCGATCAATATTTAAGGTGACTGAATGGCCCACCATCATATTGGTCATATCCTGGGCGTTGGTATCCTTCGTGGGCATATCACCTACATAATGGCCAAGGCGCAGAACGGCTACCCGGTCAGACAAGGATTCCACCTCGTGCATTTTATGGGTGATAATTACGATCGCTTTTCCGTCATCGCGCATATTCCGAAGCACGGCAAAGAGCTTATCTGTCTCCTGAGGGGTCAGAACGGCAGTAGGCTCGTCCAGAATTAAAATATCTGCGCCACGGAATAAGACCTTGATGATCTCAACAGTCTGCTTCTGGGAAACAGACATATCATACACCTTCTGGTCAGGATCTACATCGAAGCCGTAAGCATCGCAGATCTTGCGGATCTTTTCTTTGGCGGCTTTGTAATCCAGCTTGCCCTCAAGACCCAGAATGATATTTTCTGTGGCGGTGAGCACATCTACCAGCTTAAAGTGCTGATGGATCATACCAATACCCTGATCAAAGGCATCTTTCGGGGAGCGGATCACCACTTTTTCCCCATTGATGTAAATATCGCCCTGATCCGGGAAGTAAATGCCGGAGAGCATATTCATCAGGGTAGTCTTACCGCTGCCGTTTTCGCCCAGCAGGGCAAGGATCTCTCCCTTATAAATTTCCAGCGATACCTCTTCGTTGGCGGTCACAGAACCAAATGTTTTGGTAATATCCCGCATTTTAACGGCGGCAACTTTTGTTTCCAAGGACCTCATCCTCCTGTTTTTATAGGCTAGTGAATAGAATACAAAGCAATAAAGGGTAACTCAGCGTAGCATTGATCACTGGGTTACCCTTTACTGCTTTGCAGGGAAGCCCTGTTTTCACAGGGCTTCCGCACAAATTTCTTATGCATCCAGGTTGGTGATACCGTCGATAAACATATCGAAGTAAGGAGCACTGCGGTACTCGGACTCGTGGAAGTAGCCGTCAGCAATAGCCTCGGTCTCGGGAACGAAATCGCCCATGTCGTCAACGTCAGCAGTGTAGGTGTCCAGAGTCTTGCCGTCAACAGTGAAGGTAGCGGTGTCAAATACCTTCAGAGAGCCGTCCAGCAGAGCAGCCTTCACTTCTTCCAGCTTAGCAGCAGTGCCTTCAGCAGCGACAGTCTCGTTCAGGTCCTTC
>JAZRCU010000106.1:0-7138 GCA_045659965.1 Faecousia sp. | reverse complement strand
AAGATGCTGATTGACCTATTCTTTGTAAAGAAGATGCGTCAGAAGGATATTGCGCTACTTATGAACGACGAACAAAGCAACATCTCTCACAAGCTTCGGAGGATCTGGCACAGATTCAAAAAATATTTATAAAATTTTTGCCTGGAGACCGTCATATTTGGCCCTGAAAAACTGGATAAGTGAAGGGATACAAATTCCTCCAATGAAGCTTGAAAACTGGATACCCATTCGTCAGGAATTCCCCTTTCGATGCGTGAAAGCGCAAGCTACTGCATCAGGAGCGCCGTGACTCCTCCATCCGGAGGACAGCGATCTATCCTGTTGCAAGTGCCGGATGGTCACCCGGTGCGGCGATAACAGTCGGAAGGTGTGATACACCGAGCCTTGAACGCGTCACTGCATTGGGCTGCTTCGTGAGAACCACGGAGGGGTGAAACTCCCGTGTGGCAGGCTGACACCTTGCCGCCTGATGACTTCCCTACACACGGGGTGTCGAGGACAAATGGTGTGTTTACATATGTTGAAGTAGGAACTTGTTGCATTTTTTGCAAAAGACTGTGATATAACTGCGCAAAATTGAGCAGTAAAACAATCCAAGAAAGGATAAATCCATGAAACATAATGATCAGAAAATTTACCGCGGAGATGTCTTTTTTGCAGACTTCACGCAAGCAACCGGCTCAGAAATTTACGGAACGCATCCGGTAATCATTGTCCAGAACAATATCGGTAACTGCCACAGCCGCACCGTAATTGGGGTCGTGCTGACATCCCGGAATAAGAAAGAAAGCATGCCGACCCATGTGGTAATCGACGAACCAAATTGTCCCTTTCACGGTTCAATGGCCATGGCTGAACAGATCTACACCATTGACAAACAGCGCCTGCACGGTTTTATTGACCATCTGAGTGCCTCATCTATGAAACAGGTTGATGAGGCAATCCGCCAAAGCCTCGCGCTGGGCAGTACCGAAACAACGATTGTATGTCTTTGCGGTCGGTGTCTACAGACATTCCTGCACCTACCACACCATGCTGTTCGCCGGGTAGACTGGACCCAACAAACGAAAGACACTTGTACTTATTGTGGCCGTGGTATGGGCTTTGATTATTGGGTGAAGAATTGGCGCATTATGACTTCTTGTCCTGGGAGTTGATTCGAGATGGAGTTTCGGGAAGTATATCAGTCAGTCTTGACGGAGTATCCTGATGTTCTGACGGTTGAACAACTAAGCGCAGCTCTTGGCATCAGCACAAAAACAGGATATCGTCTCATCAAAGAGGGTGAACTCAGGCATTTGAGAATCGGGCGCAGCTATCGTATTCCAAAAGCACATCTTTTGACATATTTGCATTTTGCTTTCTCATCACAGACCATTTAACAATTCGCACATTGGACTTCTGCTGATTCATCCTGTATGATTGAACCATGGTCATCAGCAGAAGTCTAATCTACTACATAAAGGAGGAATGATTTCATGGTAGCAGGACATCTGCAAGAGAAAAAAGGTTTATACTATGTCGTACTGAGTTATCCGGCCATGAATGGGAAACGGAAAACAAAATGGTTTTCCACCGGCTTGCCGGTAAAGGGCAACAAAAAGAAAGCAGAAAAGCTGTTGTATGAACTCCGTAACTCTTATGTTCCGGAGGATGCTATAAAAGAGCCTGGTGAAATTTTATTTTCGGACTTTATGTTGCAGTGGCTTGAAGTCGCAAAGCCCACCGTTGCGCTTACTACATATGCTTCCTACTGTAACATGGTGCAGAAGATTATTGTTCCCTATTTCAAAAAGACAGGTATTACCCTTGGTGCATTGAAAGCAACAGATATTCAGGCGTTTTACACGAAAGAGCTAAAACGGGTAAAAGCCAATTCTGTCATCCACTACCACGCAAACATCCATCGCGCCTTGAAGTATGCGGTAAAAATGGAGCTGATTGATAGTAACCCTGCAGACAAGGTAGAGCGCCCTAAAAAGGATCGCTTTGTGGCCAGCTTTTATGATAAAAATGAAATGGAGCAGCTTTTTGCGGCAGCAAAAGGTACAAAGTTAGAAATTCCAATTTTCCTTGCTGCCTTCTATGGTCTGCGCCGCAGTGAGGTATTGGGATTAAAATGGGATGCCGTTGACTTTCAGCGCAACACAATTACAATCTGCCATACTGTAACCACTTGTGATCTTAACGGTAAAAGGGTTCAGATCGCGCAGGATACAACGAAAACAAAATCAAGCCTTCGTGTTCTGCCACTGGTTCCGGCATTTAAGGAAAAGCTGCTGAAACTTCAGGCAACACAGGCAGAGTATCAGCGTGTTTGCGGGAATTGTTATGATAAGCGGTATCTGGGTTATATCTGCGTGGATGAAATGGGAACTCTGCTTTCCCCGGACTACCTCTCCGCTGCATTCCCAAAGTTACTGGCAAAGCATGGATTGCGCCGGATTCGTTTTCACGACCTCCGTCATAGCTGCGCATCTCTTTTGCTTGCGAACGGCGTTTCAATGAAGCAGATTCAAGAGTGGCTAGGGCACAGCGATTTTTCAACCACCGCCAACGTTTACGCGCATCTGGATTATAGCTCGAAGCTGAGTTCTGCAGAAGCGATGCTCAATGGATTAAGTCTTGATCCGAATTAAAAAAGCAAAGCCAACAGCCGATAAACAGCTGTTGGCAATGACTTTGGCGGAGAGTTAGGGATTTGAACCCTAGGTGGATTGCTCCACACGAAATTTCGAGTTTCGCACCTTCGACCACTCGGACAACTCTCCATGATCTATCCCAACATCAGCACTCCGGAAAAAGGAGAGAACTGATGGAGAGAACTCATAAATTTTTAGTTGTTTTAAATACGCGAAAAGCCTTGTAAATAAAGGGGTTTCAGGAACTACCCTTACATGAATACCCTCTGATTTCGAGTCAGCCCCGTTATGACCACTTCGATACCACTCCATATGAACTTTTGGCGCAGGGTTATTATAGCAACGAACCGGATGAAAATCAAGGAGAATCTCCAGCTTTTCATGGCTTTATGCCGCTGCATAGTTTTTTCTCCGTGAGGCATACTGCTTGCATATGACTGTGAAAGGGAGCGGTGAAATGCGGTGGCTGTTGTCCTGGAAAAAAGCAATTTCCGATGCCCAACTACCGATTTATGCTGCCAATGCGGCTTTTTTTCTTCTGCTTTCTCTGTTCCCGGCGATGGCGCTTTTGCTTGGGCTGATCGGCCATCTGGCCCTGTCAACCCAGGAGTTTTTCTCCTTTTTCCGGCAGCTCATCCCGGATGTACTGTTCCCCCTCTTCCAGGAGGCCATCCGTTCCCTCGACATCGGCTCTGCACCCCTGCTGTCCCTGTCCGCTCTGACGGGCCTGTGGTCCGCTTCACGGGGGATCTATGGGCTGCTGCAGGGGCTGCGGCGTATCTGTCATGACCGGGAACACAGGAGCTATTTCAAGCTGCGGCTGCTTGCCATTGGCTATACGGCCGCATTCTTGCTGGCGCTGCTTCTGACCTTTACCCTCTATGCCCTTGGGCGCACCTTACTGGGTATTCTTGGCGCGGCACAGGCTCCCATTGTGGAAATTCTGCGCTTCCTTCTGCGGGGCAGGGGCGGCATTGCCTTCCTGTTCCTGTCCGCACTGTTCCTGATGATCTACCGCACCTTTCCTCCGGGTAGGAGAAGCTTGCGGCAGGCTTTGCCCGGAAGTCTCCTCACTGCCGGTGGCTGGGTGCTGTTTTCCTGGCTGTTTTCCATCTGGGCGAGGCTGTTTTCCGGGTATTCCCGAGTATACGGCAGTGTTGCCGTGGTGGCGATGACCATGCTGTGGCTGTATTTTTGTCTTGAAATCGTGCTTTTGGGCGCACTGCTCAACGAACGCCTGCGAAAGCATAGTCAAAACCCCCGGCTAAGCCGGGGGCTTGATTGAGCCCTAGAAGGGCATTTTACAGACGATTGCCCCTAAAGGGGCCCCGAAAGGTTTGCCGACCGCATTTCTTTCCCGGGCCGCCCCTTAAGGGGCTTTTTCTATGCCTACTTGTTCTCGCGACCCGTAAACGGGTCCACATATTCCTTAATGCTCATTTGGTCGGCTATTTGATCTTCTTGAAGCTGATTCCTGATATACTCTTGTATTTGCTTTTTATTCCTGCCTACCGTGTCCACGAAGTATCCTCTGGCCCAAAAATGTCTGTTTCCATACTTGTACTTAAGATTTGCGTGCCTGTCAAATATCATCAGACTACTCTTTCCTTTAAGATACCCCATTATTTGCGATACACTATATTTTGGCGGAATACTTAAGAGCATATGGATATGATCTGGACATGCTTCTGCTTCGATTATCTCTACTCCCTTTTGTTGGCATAACTGTCGCAGTATCTTCCCAATGTCCGCCTTGATTTCTCTGTAGATCACCATTCTCCTGTATTTAGGTGCAAACACTACATGGTATTGACATCTCCATGTAGTATGATCTAAACTATTTATGTCTTTATTTTTCACGATGAAGACCCCCTCATTATTGTAGTTGTGTGGTCGGCAAACCACTTCTACTATAATGGGGAGCTTTTTTCTTGTCTACTTTACTCCTCGCTATAAGCTATTTTTTTGCCACCGGCAAAGCCGGTGGTTAACTTTGGTACAACCAAATTGAACCCTCCGCAAGGAAAGCTTGCGGAGGGTTCCAATCGTACTTACTTTCTCAGGAAAGACTTGCAGTCGGTGCACTGTTCCATGGTGGGGTTGGCCTCATGGGTCCCCACAAGGATCTTATCCAGGGAGCAGTAGTCGCAATCGCCGCAGTGGTGACGGCACTGGGTAACAGTGCAGGCAATGGACTTGTTTGCATGATCAGCGTTCATGGTGTGTCCTCCTTTCGTTTATTGCAGGCTTAGTATGCCCGAAAGGAGCAGCCATTACAAAGGAAGAAATTGCCGTTCTAAAGATTCCAAGCCTGCGCCAGCAGGGCAACACCCCGGCGCATTTGCTCTCCCGTAAGGTTGCCAAAGCCCAGCAGCACCGTGTTCTGATACTCCGGCGGCACCTGCGCCATAAAATATGGGCTGATGGGATAGACTCCCACCCCATGATCCATAGCAGCATCGCAAAGTGCCCGCTCCCCTTCCCCATTTTTTACCTGCACAAGGAGATAGCTTCCCGCCTGTGCGCCGATGACCCGCAGGGATCTCTCATAGGGCCGAAGCAGCTCTTCCAGCTCCCGGCGGCGGTTTTTATAGCAGACCCGCATCCGGTTCAGATGCTTTTCAAAATAGCCCTGGGCCATAAATTCCCGAAGGGTAAACTGGGACAAAGTTGAAATGCCGCAGGAATAGGGGGCTGGCTGCGTCCGCAGCTTAGATAGCAGCGCGGGAGGCAAAATCATATAGCTGATGCGAAGGGATGGGGAAATTACGCCGGACATGGTGCCAAGGTACACCACCCGGTCGGAATGATCGATGCTCTGCAAAGACGGCAGGGGTCTTGCATCATAGCGAAATTCAGAATCATAGTCATCCTCGATCACATAGCGGAAGCTGCCCCGGCTGCACCAGGAAAGCAGCGCCGTTCGCCTGCCCATGGGCATGGCAAAGCCCAGAGGATACTGGTGGGAAGGGGCGGTATACACCACGATATTATTAAGGCTCTCCAGCGGCTCGATCAGCACGCCTTTTCCATCCATTTTCGCCGGCAGCACCTTATGGCCCATGCGGGAAAAGTGGAGATATGCCTTGTGATAAGCAGGATTTTCCACCGCAAAGGTGCAGCACTCCGGCAAGAGGCCACTGAGCACCTGCATGAGATAATCCGTTCCCGGCCCAAGGAGAATCTGCTCCGGGTCACAGTGGACGCCTCTGGCCCGGGCAAGATAGCGGGCAATTTCAAGCCGCAGGCCGGGATCGCCCTGGGCTTCGCTGCGATTCAGGATGCCCGCGGTATTGAGGCTCACTCTGGTGAGTCGCTGCCAGATCCCCATGGGAAACAGCGCTTCATCCACCGCGCCCACTGCAAAATCAATCTCCGGTTGGGGACGGTGCTTCACAAGATCAGGCTGCACTTCCTGCACAGCCCCCTGCTTCAGCACGGAAAGAGGCAGCACATAGAAGCCGCTTCGCTCTCTGGCTTCCACATAGCCCTCGGACTCCAACTGCCGATAGGCACTCTCCACCGTATTGAGGCTGATGCCAAGCTCTGCGGATAAGGTACGCTTTGAGGGGAGCTTCTCCCCGGCTTTTCGCTGCCCGGTGCTGATCTCCTCCCGCAGCTGACGGTAGACCGATTCATAAAGTGGCAGGCGTCTGGATGCATTCAGATCGATCATGTTCTCCCCTCCTTTTTAGGTATTATATCAGCTTTCTAAGAAAATGCCAACCATCTGACCAAAGGCAGGCGGGCACATTTTTCTTGACTTTGCCCTTTTTCTTCCATACTATAGTCCTATACTGAGGAAAGGAGCTGACCATGGAATCTATCGCCAAGCGCCCCCTTGGGCTTACCTCCAATCAGCTCAAGCTGATCGCCCTGGTGTCCATGACCATTGACCATGTGGGCCTGTATCTCTTGCCCCAGTACCGCATCCTGCGGGTTATTGGTCGCCTTGCCTTCCCTATTTTTGCCTATATGATCGCGGAGGGCTGCCGGTATACCGCCCACCCTATCCGCTATATTTCCACGATTTTCGGTATCGGCGCGGCGTATCAGAGCTTCTGTCTGCTCGCCATGGAAAGCCTTCATATGAATATCCTGCTCACCTTTTCCCTGTCCATCGCGCTGATCTATGCCATCCGGTGGGCGCAGGCGGGAAAAGGGCTTCGCTGGGTTTTGGGCGCTGCGGTATTTTTTATCGCCGCCTTTCTCTGCGAAGGGCTTCCAATGCTGCTGCCGGATACGGGCTACGCCGTAGACTATGGGTTTGCCGGTGTTCTGCTGCCGGTATTCGTATTCCTTGGCAATGGCAAACGGGAAAAGCTGATGGGCGCTGCGGTTGGGCTGGTGCTTGTTGCGCTGTACTATGGCGGCATACAATGGTTTTGCCTGCTGGCCCTGCCCCTTCTGGCCTGCTATCAAGGCGAGAGAGGCAAATGGAAGCTCAAATATTTATTTTACATCTACTATCCCCTGCACCTTGTGGTGATCTGGGG
>JAZRCU010000105.1:0-9795 GCA_045659965.1 Faecousia sp. | reverse complement strand
CTTGCTGGCAGGAGCAGCTACGGGTCTTTTGCATACTGCGTTGAGTATTCCGTCTATTTTGGCAGGTATTTTGACCCAGCTGATGCTCTACACCGTGAATTTGTGTATTCTCGGTGGCAAGTCTCTTGTGGCCATTGATCCCCGGGCTAACCAGCTGCTTTTGCATATGAGCGACAATCCTTCTGCCATTGTGTCTGCCGGCTTGTTTGTAGCTGCGACTATTGTGGTGCTGTGGCTGTTTTTCTACACAGAAGTGGGCCTTACCTTGAAATCCACCGGTGATAATCCGGATATGAGCCGCGCGCAGGGTGTTAACGTAAACTTTAACAAGGTGTTGGGTTTAGCCATTGCCAACGGCATCGTGGCCTTAGCTGGCGCGTTGTATGCCCAGTATAAGGGCTCTGTCAGCCTGCAGGACGGCAGAGGTGCTATCGTCATCGGTCTGGCGGCTATCTATATTGGCTTGTCTGTATCTATGAAGATCAAGCCTAATTTTGTGGTAAGCTTGATTGGTGTTGTGGGCGGCGGTATCGTGTATTATATCATCTATAATTTCGTGATTTTGCTGGGTCTTAAGACTGACTACCTGAAGATGCTCTCCGCAGTCATTGTGGCACTGTTTTTGGCTGTGCCTTACTTAAAGGGCGAGTATTTCAGCAAGCCGAAAGCAGTTGTTGCCCAATCTGGGGAGGAAATGACCGCAGGAGGGGATGGCCATGCTTAAAATTACCAATTTACACAAGACCTTCAATGCCGGCACAGTCAATGAGAAAACTGTTCTCAACGGACTGAATCTGGAGCTGAAGGAAGGCGACTTTGTTACTGTGATCGGTGGCAACGGCGCCGGTAAATCCACCTTGCTGAACGCTATCTGCGGTGTCTGGAAAGCAGATTGCGGCTCTATTGAGATTGATGGCGTGGATGTGACCAACATGCCTGAGCATAAGCGGGCCCAGTTTTTAGGCCGTGTGTTTCAGGATCCTATGAAGGGCACTGCTCCGGATATGGAGATTGCTGAGAATTTGGCCATTGCGGCCCGCAGAGGTACAAAGCGGAAGCTGATCTGGGGCGTTCGCAAAGCAGAACGCAGCCGATATAAAAAGCTGCTGGCAGACTTGGAACTGGGTTTGGAGGACCGCTTGTCCAGTAAGGTTGGCCTGCTTTCCGGCGGCCAAAGACAGTCTGTTACCTTGCTGATGGCTACCTTGAATAAGCCGAAGCTGCTGCTTTTAGACGAGCATACGGCAGCTTTGGATCCCAAGACTGCAGCCAAGGTACTGGAACTGACTGACCGCATTGTTCAGGAAAACAACCTGACTACATTGATGATCACCCATAACATGAAGGATGCTATTGCCCACGGCAATCGGCTGATCATGATGAATGAGGGCCGGATCGTTGTAGATGTACAGGGCGAAGAAAAGAAGCAGCTGACTGTGGAGCAGCTTCTGGAACTGTTTGTGAAGGCAAGCGGAAACGGCTTTGTTTCTGATCGCGCTATCTTGGGTTAATACAATAATAAACCCCCGGCAGCTAAGCTAAGCTGCCAGGGTTTTTGTATTCTTATAGGGTTTCCATGACGGCCAGAATTCTGGCAACGGTACGCTCCTTGCCAAGGATCTGCATCACAGTGTAAAGATCCGGGGAGTTTGTTTTGCCGGTGACGGCCTGACGGATGAAGGTAGAGATATCAGCCACAGTACCGGGGAAGGCATCGGGGTCAGCCTTGTAGGCCTTCATATCGGTGGTAAAGCCCATCTGGTTTGTAATATCCTTGACTTTTTCAAACCAAACACCGGAGTCATCCGCGATATCAAACTTTTCCAAGAACAGCTGCAAAGCGGTGCGGACAGTTTCCTTGGAGAATTTCTCGTCGAATACAGGTGCTTCCAGATATTCGTCGTAGAAGAATCCCATGTAAGGCTTAGCCTCCTGCCAAGTAGCAAGATCCTTTCTGGGTTTCTTGCCACCGCGACCAATGGCCAGAATGTCCTTTGCAAAGTCGGGATTTGCAGTAAGCTTTTTCGCAAAGTCAGCATCAAATTCCTCAGCCCACTGGGTCAGCAGTGCATACACTGTGTCTGCATCCATCCGGGCGATGACGTTCTTGCTGACGTCAGTAAGCTTTGCATAGTCGAACAAACTGCCGGCAGGGTTGAGCTTCTTGGGGCTAAACTGGAAGGCATCGGCAGGCTCTGTGGGGTTTGCGCGGCGCCAGTCCTCGAAATTGGAGTTGAGAACTGTCATAATATACTCATATACAGCTTCCACAGGGAAACCTTCTGCCTTATAGAAGGTCAGCGCCAGCTCCGGGTCTTTCCGCTTGGAAAGCTTACGCTTGGAGGTGCCGTCCATCTTCATCAGAGGTCCGATGTGTACATACTTCGGCAGCTTGAAGCCCAAAGCCCGGAACAACTGGATATGGAAGGGCAGGGTGGGCAGCCACTCGTCACCTCTGACTACGTGGGTGGTACGCATCAGATGATCGTCCACAGCGTGGGCAAAGTGGTAGGTGGGGATGCCGTCGGATTTCAATAGAACATGATCCACATCGTTTTCTGTGATGGTCAGCTTGCCCTTGACCAGATCGTCAAATTTAAACTGATTTTCTACAGACCCGGTGGAGCGGAAACGCAGTACCCAAGGGTTGTTGGCAGATAGCTGGCTCTGGATGTCCTCTAAGGAGCGGTCACGCCACATGGCGTACTTGCCGTAGTAACCGGTGGTTTCTTTGGCAGCTTCCTGCTGGGCACGCATATCTGCCAGCTCCTGCTCAGTGCAGAAGCAAGGATAAGCCAGACCCTCGGAGACAAGTTTCTTGGCATATACATGGTAAATGGCAGCACGCTGACGCTGACGGTAAGGACCATAGTTGCCATAGTCGCCGTCGATGGTAGCGCCTTCGTCAAAGCAGATGCCGTAGTGCTTCAGGGTGTTGATCAGAACTTCCACCGCACCGGGAACTTCGCGCTTGGCATCGGTGTCCTCTACACGTAAAAACAATACACCACCGCTTTGGTGAGCCATGCGCTCAGCGGTCAAACCCATGACCAGATTGCCCAGATGGACAAAGCCGGTGGGAGAGGGCGCCATACGTGTTACCACGGCCCCTTCGGGAAGATTTCTTACAGGATACTTTTCCTCCAACATTTCCGGTGTGTCAGTCACGTTGGGAAACAACAGATCCGCTAATACTTGATAATCCATAATTTTGCCTCTTATCTTTAAAAATCTTTGGGAAATTACTTGCTTTTCTTAAGAGATTATAGCATGGATACCGGGATAAGTCAATTTCCCGTTGCCTTTTTCCTGCAGGTGTGGTAGAATACAGGAAATTGCGGAAATGAGGCGATAGTATGGAAAATCAAATCGTTGAGAAAAAGAGAATGCTCTCTGGTATCAAGCCCTCCGGTGACTTGACCTTGGGCTCTTATTTAGGTGCGATCAAGAACTGGGCAGAGCGTGCTGAGGAATATGATTGCTTCTATTTTATGGCAGACTTACATGCCATCACTGTGCGGCAAAATCCTGCAGATCTGCGCCGTAGAACCCTGGAGCAGTTGGCACAGTATATTGCCTGCGGCTTGGATCCAGAGAAGAACACTCTGTTTATCCAGAGCCATGTCCATCAGCAGGCGGAGCTGGGCTGGGTGCTGGATTGCTATTCTATGTTCGGTGAGCTGAGCAGAATGACCCAGTTTAAGGATAAGTCTGCAAAAAATGCAGATAACATCAATGGTGGTCTGTTTACTTATCCCAGCTTGATGGCTGGTGATATTCTGCTGTATCAGCCGGACCTTGTGCCTGTTGGTGAGGACCAGAAACAGCATGTGGAGCTGTGCCACACCATTGCCCGCCGCTTTAACGGCATTTACGGGGATGTGTTTAAGATCCCTGAGCCCTTTGTTCCTAAGGTGGGCGCTCGGATCATGAGTTTGACCAATCCCACTTCCAAGATGTCTAAGTCTGAAAATGAGGATACCGGCCGGGTGCTGATCATGGATGCACCGGAAGTGATCATGAAGCAGTTTAAGCGGGCCATCACAGACTCTGACACAGAGAACTGTGTCCGCTATGATAAGGAAAACAAGCCCGGTGTTGCCAACCTGATGACCATTTACTCTGTATGTACCGGCAGAAGCTTCGAGCAGATCGAACAGGAATTTGCAGGTCAGGGTTATGGCGCATTTAAACCGAAGGTGGGCGAAGCTGTAGTAGAAATGCTGCGGCCTATCCGGGAAGAAGCCAGCCGTATTGTTAAGGATAAGGCGTACTTGGAAAGCGTCTACCGTGCAGGCGCTGAGAAGGCAAGCTACGTGGCAGAAAAGACCCTGCGTAAGGTTTATAAAAAAGTTGGCTTTGTTGCCAGATAATAAGAAACCCTGTACAGGCAAATCCTGTACAGGGTTTTTACATTAGAAAATACAAGGCGATGGTAAGGATAGAATGGGTCTTGTTTTCTGGGTTGTCACCGGCCATTAATAACAGCAGTAAAATTACAAACAAATCCCCGGTATCCATATCCTTTGGCAGCAGCCTTCGCAGAAACCCCGGAATGCTCTGCCCAATGCCGGCAGGTATCATAGGTGGCGGTGGCGGTGTTGCTGCGACAGGGTTTGGAGAGGGCGTTTGTTCAGGAACATTATCTTGATAGGTGTTTTTTCTGTAACTTCCGTCTGGTTGAGGACGATAACGGTTATACATAAATTCACCTGCCATCCAATAGGTTGCTGCCTAAGAAGGTGGTTGCCAGACTGGCCAGCTTGGCGGCCCGCATGGCTTTTTCCAGCTTTTCGATCCGTTTGTGGCTGATATAAGGCGATAGTGCTTGGATCAGATTTTGCTGGTTTTTATCTATGGTAGCACTGCCGGCAAGGCTGGATATTTTTTGCAGCATTCCCGGATCAAAGTCCGGTATTTGGATAGTTGGTGCTGGTGCTTCCGGGGGCACAGATGCCCCCATGCTTTGCGCCATAGACATGATCTGCTCCATCATTTGTGGATTATTAAGGATTGCTTGAATACCCGATTGCATATCCTCCATGTTATCCTCCTAACTGGCGCAAAAGCTTCTGAACATCCTTGGAGTTTAACATTGGCTCTAATGCAGCCTTTAGCTGCCCGTAGTCGCCCTGAGAGGCGGCCTTGGTGGCTTCTTGAATGTTTTGCTGCCCTTGCAGCATGGCGATCAGCTGTTGCCCGGCCGGAGTGGCTGCCAACCGCTTGGCGTCTTCTATGGAAAAATCCTTGTTTTTTTCGTTCATTTTCTTGCCTCCTGTCAGAATGGATGCTATAATAATTTTGCTGTTTTGTTCCATACTATCTTATGCAGAAGGGCTGGATTTTGTGCCATGAAAATACTTGTGCTGTCTGATTCTCACGCTGCCTTAAGCTTTATGCGCTGCTGCATCGACGCTTTGAAGCCGGACCATGTGATCCATTTGGGCGATCATTTTGACGACGGCTTGGCAATGGCAGAAGAATATAAGACGATCCGGTTTCATCAAGTACCGGGAAATTGTGATGCATTTCGATGCGATCCGGACAAACCGCAAATATTAAATTATCCCATTGGCGGTGTTCGGTTTTATATGACCCATGGACATAGACATGGGGTAAAGTCTGGCTTGGAGCGGTTGGTAGCAGATGGCTTGGCTGCCAATGCAAAGGTAGTTTTGTTTGGACATACCCATAGCCCGGTTTGCTCCCAAGTGCGAAATATGTGGGTGATCAACCCGGGTACTTGCGGCTCATATGGCGGAAGTGCGGCCCTTGTGGAAATAGAGGGCGGAACAATAGCTGATTGCCGGATCTTGCGCTATGAAGATTTAAGCCAGGACCATTAAAAAGGTAAGGCATGCGGCAATGGCGGCTCCAATGGCAGCGGTCAGCGCCCGATCCAGAAATTTGTGGATACGCTCCTGTTTGGATGCGGCGTTGGGGTAGGGAATGCTGGGACGCATTTTTGTAGTTGTTTGAGCAGAGATTTTCATAAGTAATTCCTCCTTGCAATGCTGTCTTGTCCTTTGGATGGTCTTAGTATAACAATGTATTAGTCCGATAGGACGGACTGATAAAAATGTTATTTGTAAGCGAAAAAGACAAGTGACTTGCATCCTGCTTTAGAATATGCTATGATATGGAAAAAATGATCACTGCCGGAGGTATAGATATGGCAAAGTATCAGAACAATATGAGCAAGTGGAAGGCCTTTGAAGCAAAAGTGTATGCATTTGCGCAGAAGGTGCGTCCTGTTTGGCGGTGGATCTATCGGCTTCGCGGATTTATCTTCAGTATTCCCATTGCGGCAGCAGCAGTTATCATTGCACTTTATAATCAAGTGGTATTGCCGGATATGGTAGGTCTGAACATGCAGTCTAACGGTGAATTTGCCATGATGATCGGCAAAGGATTTGCGGTACTCGGCCCTCTGGTAATCACCGGAGTGTGTTTGCTGCTGATCTACTGTTCTCGCCGTATTTTGTATCCTTGGTTGATTAGCCTGTTTTCTTTGGCTCTGCCCTTGGTGATTTTATTTACCAATACATTCCCTGGATAATAAAAAAGCCTGTAGGATTTCTATCCTACAGGCTTTTTGTTATCTTAGAAAGCATATGACCAACACCATGATCTGAAGCGCCAATAAGATCGGCAAACCAAAGGTGAATTTTAGATGCTTTGTTTTGTGCCGAAAGGCGTACATGCCGCCGATACATCCCAGACTTCCCCCGAGGGCAGCGAGCGTCATCAAGGTAGCCTCCGGAATGCGCCAGCGATTTTTTCTGGCTTTTTGCTTATCAATCAGCATAAGCAGAAACCCGGCTGCATTGATTAGAAATAGGTAACAGGACAAAAGCTTCATGAGAAGCTCCTTTCTGGAGGGATGGAAATGAAAAAACTAATTGGGTTACTTTTGGTGATGGTTTTGCTGTCAGGTTGCGATGGGCAGATGATGGAAACATTGTCAGATGTCTATGATCAGCCACAGCTGCAACCGCTGCGCACCTTGGAGGTATCACTGCCGGATGAGGCGGCGGTGATGACCATGTCCACAGATACCTATGACACCATATATTTGTGTGATGGATATATTGTGACAACCTATGTTGAGCCGGGCGGCAGTTTGGACAGAACTTTAAAAACTGTGACCGGTTATGATAGCAGTCGCCTGACAATTCTGGAGACTACCCGTGATGGTCTTGCCTGCTACCAATGCGCATGGAGCGCGGCAGGGGAGGAAGATATGCAGGTAGGCAAAGGGGTAATCCTGGATGATGGAACGTTCCACTATGCAGTATCTGTGATGGCAGACGCATCGCAGGCGGCGAGACTGGATGCCACTTGGCAGCATATTTTAGATTCCGTCTGCGCCCTTAGTACTGGTTAAGTGCTTCTTGGCAAAGCTGCTTGCATTTATCAATTACAGAGGCAGGATAAAGCACTTGGGCTTTGTTGCCAAAGCCGATGACCCAGCTTAAAAACATAGGTGACACCGCAACGCGAACGGTGAAATTAAAATGCTCCGGACCGTCAGGGATCAGCATGGTATCTTTCCCGAAACGGTCTACAACCACATTGATCAGATCCCGGTGGAAGCGCAGTTTTACATCGGTAGTATCTCCGGAAAACATCTGGAACAGGTGGTTTGCGTGTTCGTTTAAGGCGGTTCCTGTCAGTTCCGGACAGACGATCCGCTTGTCCTCGGTGACTTGGATCTCTGTCATGCGGTCTAAGCGGTAGGATGTGATTCCGTGGCGCTGGGAAAAGGCAAGTAAATAGCAGTTTTCGTTATCCTGGCAAAGTCCGTATGGGCTTGCCAGGTATTCTTTTTCTCTGTAACGGCGCTTTCCACCCAGATCCCAGTCATAATAGCGGAACTTGATCTGCTTATCTCTGCCGATGGCCTCCTGAATGGCATCTACATTATAGTAGATGGACTCGTTCATGCTCTTGACTCGGCCGGAGACCAGCACATTTCTGCGCATAAGCTTTGCGTCGTATTCGTTGCAAAGCTGGCAGAGCTTTTCGATCAGCTCCCGGGATTTCTTTTCCGTTAAGTAACGGCTGGATTGTACTGCGTCGATCAGCAGCTTCAGTTCCGGCAATTCAAAATTGCGGGAAGCAATATAATAGCCACCATTCTTGCCCGGCAGAGAAACAATATCCACACCGTATTCCTGCAGCGCGGCGACATCAGAGTAGACGGTTTTGCGGTCGCAGGTAATATTATGGTCCCTGTCCAGCATATGCAGCAGTTCGCTGGTACGGACAGGTTTGTTTTCATGGGAATTTTTTTGCAAGTAGTCCAGGATGTAAAAGATCTTTAATTTTTGATTATCACTTCTGGGCATATCACTCACCTCAAAAAGATTATAGCACTTTCTGCGGAAATATGGAACGGAAAAATTGCAATTTTATTTAATTTGTGTTATCCTATGGGAAAAGGAGTGATGACCATGTTGTATGTAGGCTGTCATTTATCTGCCAGCGGCGGTAATATGGAAATGGTAAAGACGGCGCAGTCCATCGGTGCCAATACGTTTGCCTTTTTTACCCGAAATCCCAGAGGCAGTCAGGCGAAAAAGCAGGATCCGGAGGATTGCCGTTTAGCGGTGGAGGCGATGCAGACGGCCGGCTTTGGAAAGCTGGTTGCCCATGGCGCATATACCATGAATTTGTGTACAAAAGAGCCGGAAGCCAGAGCGTTTGCAGCGGACGTCTTATGTGACGATCTGCGCCGTATGGCAATGCTTCCCGGTAACTTTTATAATTTCCATCCCGGCAGTCATGTGGGGCAGGGTATGGATACAGGTATCAGCCAGATCTGTGATGCTTTAAAAAAAGCCTTAGCTCCCGGTTATCCGGTGAAAGTGTTGCTGGAGACCATGGCCGGCAAAGGCAGTGAGGTTGGCGGAAAATTTGAGGAACTGAAGGCTATCATTGATGGTGTTGGCAGCGATCAGGTGGGTGTTTGTTTGGATACCTGTCATGTCCATGATGGCGGCTATGATATTATCAATGACTTAGATGGCGTGCTGGCAGAATTTGACCGAGTGATTGGCTTGGACAAGCTTTGCGCGCTGCATCTAAATGATTCTAAGAATGTTTTTGGCAGTCACAAGGATCGCCATGAACTGTTAGGTCAGGGCAATCTGGGTTTGGAGACATTTCGAAATGTGGTAAATCATCCGGTGCTAAAAAAGCTTCCCATGATTTTAGAGACTCCCAATGAATTGCCCGGCTATGCGCAGGAGATCCAAATGCTTCGGGATATGGAAGCGTAAGAACAGAAAGATTAAGTGAGGAGGTGACGATATGGCGGGTATGACAGATATGCTTTCAGGCGCAGGGAATACCTATTTAAATGTATATATTAGTGTGCTGCGTTATGTAGCGCCCATTCTGGCTGCGATCATACTGTTTCGCTGTATTCGTCCGCTGCTTACATTCCGTAGAGAACCTGAAATTTGGGCGTGGCTGATATTATCAGATGGGACAAAACTTCCCATCACCCATTGGGAGAATGTGATCGGCAGAAGTAAGCGCAGCGATGTTGTGATCGACTTTCCTACAGTTTCCCGCAGTCATGGTGTTTTGACCCGTTATGACGATGGTAGCTGGACCATCAGCGATGCCAGCTCGAAAGATGGTGTCTATGTCAATGGCAAACGTGTGCGCATCCGGGCACTAAAGCCGGAGGATGTGATTTCCATCGGCGGTGTGGAAATGATGCTGCAACCGATTTCCCACCGACAGGAACTTCAGCTTGCAAAGCTGCGGACAAAGGCAGCGTCT
>JAZRCU010000104.1:0-2569 GCA_045659965.1 Faecousia sp. | reverse complement strand
AAATATATTAAAGCCGTAGCCGACTATAATAATCCCGGCAGTACAGATCGCCACAAACGCTCCCATCAGCTTCGGCTTAATTGCCTTCTTCAGCATGATGAGGGACGGCAGACTCAGCGTGGTGACAGCCATCATAAAACTCAGGATCGTACCCAGAAGCGCCCCTTTTGAAAGAAGAGCCTCCGCTACAGGTATCGTTCCGAAGATATCCGCGTACATCGGAACACCGATCAGCGTTGCAAGAACTACACCGAAAGGATTCCTGCTTCCAAGGACTGTCTGTATCCAGCTCTCCGGTATCCAGTTATGGATCAGTGCACCGATTCCTACACCCACCAGAATGTATGGGAATACCCTTTTTAAGGTGTCCAGCACCTGATCCTTCGAGTAGATCAGCCGGTCTTTCACAGTCAGATTCGGAGATTCGATATCCACGCTGCTGTTATTGTTTCGGATAAAGTCCGCGATCTGATCTTCCATATGCAGTTTTTCAATCAGCGTACCGCCAATCACCGCGATCACAAGCCCCATCACCACATACACAATGGCAATCTTCGCTCCAAAGATACTCATGAGAAGGACGAGGCTGCCCAGATCCACCATCGGTGATGAGATCAGGAAAGAAAATGTCACTCCCAGCGGAAGTCCGGCGCTTGTGAATCCCATGAAGATCGGAATGGATGAGCAGGAGCAAAACGGTGTAACGGTTCCAAGTAATGCACCGATAATATTAGCGCCGATTCCATGAAACCGTCCCATGATCTTCCTGCTCCGTTCCGGAGGGAAGAAGCTTTGGATATATGAAATCAGGAATATAAGAACACACAGCAGCACCGTTATCTTTATCGTGTCGTAGATAAAGAATTGAACGCTGGCTACGATTTTTGTACCGGTATCAAGCCCAAGTAAGCCAAGAAAGCTGCCTATCAGACCGTTCAGCCATTCCATCCCGAGAATCTGATCCTGCATAAAAGTCCACATCTCTAAAACCTCGCCTTCGTCTTATTGGCGATCCTGACAAGCATCAGCATGACCGGAACCTCAGTCAGCACTCCTACCGTTGTTGCAAGAGCAGCCGGTGATGTTGTTCCAAAGAGTGCAATCGCAACTGCCACTGCCAGCTCAAAGAAATTCGATGCTCCGATCATTCCTGCGGGAGCCGCTATGTCATGCGGCAGCTTGAACAGATTGCTTGCCCCGTAAGCAATAAAGAAGATTAGGAAGGTCTGAATAATCAACGGTACTGCGATCAATACGATATGGATCGGGTTTGAAAGGATCACCTCTGCCTGTGAACTGAATATGATCACCAATGTAAGAAGCAGACCAGCTGTAGTCACATTGTCAAACTTGTGAATAAACGTCTCTTCAAAGTATTCTTTTCCCTTGTTCCTGATGACCGTCAGCCTTGTCACGATACCGCCTACAAGCGGAATTACCACAAAAAGAAAGATGCTGACGAAAAGCGTGCTGTAGGGAACCGATACATTGGAAACACCAAGGAGAAACTTCACGATCGGCACAAACGCTACGAGGATTATGAGATCATTCGTAGCCACCTGGACCACAGTGTAAGCAGGATTTCCCTTTGTCAGTGTGCTCCAGACAAAGACCATCGCCGTACACGGTGCCGCGCCAAGAAGAACGGCGCCGGCAAGGTACTCTGTCGCAAGTTCCGGAGCAATAAATGCTTTGAACACGACAAATAGAAACAGATAAGCGATCCCGTACATGGTAAATGGCTTGATGAGCCAGTTTGTGATCCACGTAATAAACAGTCCTTTTGGATTTTTACCGACCTGTTTAACGCTCTGGAAATCCACTTTCATCATCATTGGATAGATCATCACCCAGATGAGGACCGCAATGGGAATAGAGATACCGGATATCTGCAGCCTGTCCAGTGCGTTCGGTATAATCGGCAGAAAATGTCCAATCAGAACTCCTATCGCCATGCATAGGAGCACCCAAACAGACAAATACCGTTGAAATGTATTGATTCCTTTTTGCTGTTTATCCATATTGGACCTCCGTTAGTTTGAAACATTCAAATGTATCTATGTATTAGGCTTTTATATAGGCAATCCCGCAGGACTGCCTGTATATCGTTCTTATCTGCTTTCGCACCTGCATGATACGCTGTCGTCTGTTTCACAATCGCATCTTGCATAAGAACTGACCATATCCCGGAACTCTTTTACGCCTTTAGTGGAGATGGAATAGTGCATCCATTTTCCATCTTTGTAATAATCGACAAGACCGCTATCTGCAAGTATCTTCATATGATGAGACAAAGTCGGCTGTGTGATTTTTAATTCTTCCAACAAATCACACCCACATTTTTCTCCATGCTGTAAAGCAAGCATAATAGCCAGACGGTTTTCATCAGTCAGCGCCTTGATTCTTCTGACATCTTCTCTGAATCCCATAGTCATCACCCCCTGAGATGAGGTAATCATATCACACACATTTATAGTTGTCAATGTGTAAATGTGATATTTCTAAACATCATGGACACATTGCCAGACATTGCCGCTTTGCCATCAAAAGACATTCAATAAAACATATC
>JAZRCU010000103.1:0-2597 GCA_045659965.1 Faecousia sp. | reverse complement strand
CTCATTGATAGCTGAAGATTTGCCTTGGCTTTGATTTTAGGCGCAATACCAAAGGATGAGCCAATGAGGAAACATGCACTGCTTTTTCCGGAAAGCTTAACGGACTCTATGGTTTTCGCCAACGCTTCTGAGGAAAGAAGTTTTCCCTCCGGTGTCAATATGCAAAACCAAGCGCCTTTTGGTATCTTGGGAAGGATTTGATCTGCTTCTTTTTCAAGACCTGTCAAAATCTCCGCCTGAGAGGGATCGTCCGGCAGACGAGTCTCGGTTAATTCTATAAGATTAAATTTACAATATCCTTTTAACCGCTTTTCATATTCCTGTGCAGCGGAAAGATAAAACTTTTCTTTTAACTTGCCAACGGTAATCAGTGTGATCTCAAACATAAGCTATTTCCTCCGGTGAAATTATACCATTGGAAGCCGATAATTGCAATGCGTATATTTTTTTGGCATAGGGCCATACTTTACATAGGGGGTGTTATTATGAATAAGAAGGACAAAATCAAATCTGATGTTGATGGTAGTTATACCGGAGTCGCTCAAGATCCCTATGAAAAACCTGTCCAGGATGCAGATGACCTGTAACGGCCCAACAACATTGTTGGGCCGTTTTCTTATCGCTGATGCTGGTGACGATATTTCTCCCGGGTTGCCAATCCGCCTCGGATGTGTCGCTGTGCTTTGTTAAGATCTAAAATGCTTCGAACTTGGCGATATAATCCGGGATGATAGATTGGTAGTCTTTGGGACAGATCCTTATGTACTGTGGATTTAGAAATACCAAAGTGTCTGGCTGCTACGCGAACTGTTGTTTGATTTTCGATAATGTACACCGCCAGTTTGCAGGCTCTTTCTTCAATTGTATCTGCCATATAATCCCTCCCTGGTCTGTGCTACCATAAACAATTTATGATAGAAAATGTGGCAATATGCCTGTTGACACAAGGGGTAATTCTTTGTAAAATATGATTATAGTATCAAATTGTTATGAGATTAAGGAGGCAAACACGGTGCATATAGAAAAGAAAACACTGCGCAATGTCTTCGTTGGTGTTGGTATCTGCATACTGCTGTATTGGGTACTTAACGCAAGCGCCCAAGTCAGAAGTGTTGTGAATGTGATCAAAGGGATCATATCTCCGTTTGTTCTTGGCGCTGGACTGGCATTTGTATTAAATGTGCCGATGCGCAGTATTGAAGGTTGCCTCAAAGGCGTCAAGCAGGAAAAAGTGCGTCGACTTTTGGCAGTATTACTGACATTTTTAGGAGTTCTGTTGATCGTCAGCCTGGTGTTTTTGCTACTGATCCCGCAACTTAGCAAAACGATCCAATCCTTATGGCCGAAGTTAACAACATTTTTAAATAATGTGGAACTACAGGCAAAGACATTCCTGCAGCAAAATCCGCAGGTAATGCAATGGCTCTTTGAAAATACGGATTTAGAGAATTTAAATTGGGCAGAACTGGTACAAAGGGCGCTATCTATGGTAGGTGAGAGCGTCTCGACGATTTTTAGTAGTGCGCTTTCTGCAATTGGAAGTCTAACAGGTGCGCTGATCAATCTTTTGATTGGCTTGGTTTTCTCAATTTATTGTTTGTTCCAAAAAGAGATCCTGGCCCGGCAAAGCCGCAAACTTTTGTATGCGTTTTTGCCTGAGAAATTCTGCGATAGCACAGTGCGAATTTTGCGCCTGACCAATGCTACTTTTTCGAATTTCCTGGCTGGACAGTGTCTGGAAGTGTGTATCTTGGGCGCGCTGTTTGCTGTTTCTATGGCAATCTTCCGGATGCCGTATATCCCTTTGGTTAGCGTTCTGGTTGCTGTGACTGCATTTATTCCCGTTGTCGGTGCTTGGGTTGGTTGTATTTTCGGCGCATTCCTGATTTTGGTTGCCAATCCCTTGCAGGCAGTCTGGTTTGTGATAATGTTTGTAGTTTTGCAGCAGATCGAAAATAACTTGATTTACCCCAGAGTTGTGGGAACATCTATTGGCTTGTCTGGCATGTGGGTGCTTGTTGCTGTAGCTGTCGGTGGTGAGCTGATGGGCGTTGCGGGTATGTTCCTTATGATCCCTGTAGCTTCTGTTATTCAGACTCTGTTAGGTGAAGCTACCAATAAGCATCTTGGAATGAAAGATATTCCTCAGGAAAAATTAGAGCCTCAGCCTCCTGAATTGGTTTCTAAGATCAAATCAAAGCGGAAAAAGAAAGAAAATAAGACAGAAAGTAAATAAATTTATAATCCCGGAACTGCCAGAGTAGTTCCGGGATTGTTTTTGCGCAAAAAAATCCGCCCCTGAAAATCAGGGGCGGATCTTATTTTACAGATTAGTCCTTGTACATTTCAACCAGCTTCAGCAGGTGCTCGTAACGCTCCTTAGCAGCAGCCTCGTTCTTAGCGAACAGATCGGTTGCACGCTCGGGGAACTCACGGGTCAGACGGCTGTAGCGAGCTTCGTTCATCAGGAACTCCTGATAGCCATCCTTGGGAGCCTTGCTATCCAGCTGGAACTTGCCGGTCTCCTTGGAAGGATCGAAGCGGAACAGGTTCCAGTAGCCACAGTCAACAGCCTTCTTCATCTCAGCCTGGCAGTT
>JAZRCU010000102.1:0-24054 GCA_045659965.1 Faecousia sp. | reverse complement strand
GGCAACTTTGCCTTTGATACGGCCTTGGCGGCATATTTACTCAATCCCTCTCAGTCTGATTATCCGGTTTCTAAACTGGCTACCACATTCTTAGGTATTACTGTAGATGATGCCGATGCCACCGGATGCGCAGAAGCTTTGTGGCATTTGCGTGAAATTATGCAGCAGGAGCTAAAGCGGCAACAGTTGGATTCTCTTTATTCTGATATTGAATTTCCGTTGTGCTTTGTTCTGTATCGCATGGAAAAGACCGGTGTTGTGATTGATAAGGCACTTTTGGTCCAGTTTGGACAGATGCTTTCTCAGCGGATATCAGACTGCGAAAATCTGATTTACTCTTATTCGGATGGTCCGTTTAACATTAACTCTACAAAACAGCTTGGTCAGATTTTGTTTGAAACATTAAAGCTGCCGGTTGTGAAGAAAACAAAAACCGGATATTCTACCAATGCGGATGTATTGGAGAAATTGCAGGCGCTTCATCCCATCGTTCCGGCAATCATGGATTATCGTATGTTAGCGAAGCTGAAATCCACCTATGCTGATGGACTGATGAAGGTGATTGGGGAAGATGGCCGGGTGCGTACAACCTTCCAGAATTTGGTCACAGCTACCGGGCGCCTGTCATCCTCTGAGCCAAACTTGCAGAACATCCCTGTCCGGACTGACTTGGGTGCTGAAATTCGTAAGATGTTTATTCCTGCACCCGGGAATGTATTGGTGGATGCTGACTATAGCCAGATCGAGCTGCGAGTCCTCGCTCACATCGCCCGGGATCCTGTTATGCAGCAGGCCTTTATCAGCGGTGTGGACATTCATACCGCAACAGCCTCTCAGGTGTTTGGTGTATCTGTTGAAGAGGTGACACCCTTGCAGCGCCGCAATGCAAAAGCGGTAAATTTCGGCATTGTTTACGGCATTTCTGAATTTTCTTTGGCTGATGATATTGGTGTCAGCCGTTATGAAGCGAAGGAATATATTGAAAATTATCTGTCCAATTATCAGGGTGTCCGGAAATATATGAAGCAGGTGGTTGTGGATGCTACTGAAAAGGGCTATACCTGCACCATGTTTGGCCGGCGCAGATATATTCCGGAACTTAAGAGCAGTAATTTCCACATTCGTCAAGGCGCTGAACGAATGGCCCTTAATACACCCATTCAGGGCACGGCTGCTGATTTGATGAAACTAGCAATGATCCGGGTGGAAAAAGCGCTGCAGGAAGCTTACCCTGAGGCAAAATTGCTTCTTCAGGTGCACGATGAATTGATTGTAGAGTGCCCGGAAAAGATCGCTTCCGAGGTTGCAAGTCTAGTGAGCGCACAAATGGAACAGGTGGCCAAGCTTCAAGTGCCTTTGATTGCGGAGGCAAAATGGGGCAAGAGCTGGTATGAGGCTAAATAATGAAATATTTAAAAATGGAACCAGAACATGTTGCGCATGTGGCGCTGCTGGAACAGGAATGTTTCAGCGCACCATGGAGTGAGAATTCCATCAGTTCTGAATTACAAAATCCGTTGTCTACTTGGCTGGTGGCTGTGGATGATGGCATTTTTGCCGGTTATGTGGGGTCACAGGCGGTAATGGGCGAAGCAGATATGATGAATTTGGCGGTAAAACCCGATTTCCGCAGAAAAGGCATAGCTGAGGGCCTTGTGAAGGCTTTGATAGAGTGCTTAAGGGAGCAGAGTGTGTATTCGCTTACTCTGGAAGTTCGCGCCTCTAATGAGGCGGCAATCGCCTTGTATAACAAGCTTGGATTTGCACAAGTAGGACGTCGTCCGGGTTATTACACTAAGCCGAAAGAAGATGCGTTAATTCTTAGAAAGGAATGGCAGGTATGAAGATTTTAGCAGTAGAATCCTCTTGTGACGAAACTGCGGTGGCAATCGTAGAAGATGGCAGAAAAGTGCTGACCGACTGCATCGCCTCTCAAGTGGAGCTGCATCGGGTCTATGGTGGAGTTGTGCCGGAGATCGCCTCCAGAATGCATATTGAAGCGATCTATGGGCTTGCAGATCAGGCCTTGGAAAAAGCGGGTATCTGCCGGGAAGAGATTGATGCGGTTGCAGTTACCTATGCGCCGGGATTGATCGGTGCGGTATTGGTTGGTGTAAATTTTGCCAAGGCTGCAGCGCTGACATTGAATAAGCCCTTGATTCCAGTTCATCATATTCGAGGCCACATTGCAGCGAATTATATTGCCTATCCGGAACTAAAACCCCCATTTTTATGCTTGGTGGTTTCCGGCGGACATACAATGCTTGTGGATGTGAAGGACTATACCCAGATGGAAATTCTGGGCGGCACATTGGATGATGCAGCAGGGGAGTGCTTCGATAAGGTTGCAAGAGTACTTGGTATGCCTTATCCCGGCGGTGCGGCCTTAGATAAGGCTGCTGCTTTGGGAGATGAAACAAAGTATGATCTTCCTCGCTCCAAGCCGGGACAGAATCCTTATGACATGAGTTTCTCCGGCCTGAAAACTGCTGCCTTGAATTTAATCCATAATGCCCAGCAAGTGGGACAAGAGCTGGATGTGAATAGCCTTTGTGCTTCCTTTTCCGGTGCGGTATCGGATATGTTGGTGCCAAGAACTATGCAAGCCTTAGAAGCAACAGGCTATAAGCAGCTTGCTGTAGCAGGCGGAGTAGCGGCAAATTCCAGAATTCGCAAGGATATTTTGGAAGCTGCCCAAGGCCGTGGTGTGGAGGTTTACATGCCGCCGTTATCCTTGTGTGGCGATAATGCAGCTATGATCGGCGCACAGGCGTATTATGAATTTTTGGCAGGAAATGTTGCCGATATGTCATTGAACGCTTATGCTACAAAATCAATTTTAGGCGAGTCAATTTGATAAACTGCAGGAGGTAATGTTACCTCCTGCAATTTGCTAAGGTCGATAAATATACAACAGAATATTCGGTCGTTTTTCTGTGAAAATTTTTGTTTGACATATATTCTTGTGAAAAGTTGTGAAGCGCACAAAAAATGAGGCAAATTATGTATATTTTGCGCGGAAAAACTTTTTCGGCCTGTGGATAAGCCTGTGGATTGTGTGTATAAGTAAACGTATATTGTGATTATTTTTCATCAAAAATTGCAAAAAAGATGAAATTTGCAAGAATATATCCGCTAAAATAACGTTTTGACGGAAATTATGCGTTAAACGGAGGTTTGTATGCTGGAATACATTTTTGACATAAAAAGCCTTCCTTTTATGGAAATTTGTCAAGTTTATCAGCAGTCTTTAGCCATGGAAACAACAGAAGATTATTGGTCGGAAAGCAATGACCTTTATCAGCAATTAAAGGACTTTTTTCTGAAGAAAAATGGATACATGGCAGTATGGCGTACAGAGGACGGTGTGCAGTCAGCGTTGCGTTTAGAGCCGTATCGGAGTGGATATCTGCTTTGCTCTCTGGAAACTCGGCCTGATGTTCGAAGAAGAGGTTTTGCATCCATGCTTGTCAATGCAGTTCTTGCGGATCTTACAAAAGGCAGTGTGGTATATTCCCATGTAAAAAAGGACAATCTGGCCTCTATGCAGTTGCATTTTAAATGTGGGTTTGTGATGCACGCGGATGCAGGTAGATTGTTAGATGGAAGCGTATCTGATGCTTTCGCAACATTAAAGTACATAAAATAAATCCCTTCTGTTTTGCAGAAGGGATTTATTTTATCCAAGATATTCTTTTAAGTATGCAAGGGCTTGGACATAGCCGTTAAGGCCTTGCCCTTTCACTGTTTTGATGCATGCAAGTCTTGCATAAGAGATTTTTCTGAAATCCTCTCTGGTATCCGGATCGGAGATGTGGACCTCAACAGTAGGGATATTTACCGCTTTCAGTGCATCCAAGATCGCAATAGAGGTATGGGTATAAGCGGCAGGATTGATCACAATGCCATCAAAATTTCCATAAGCCTGCTGAATTTTATCCACTAGGTCACCTTCGTGATTAGATTGATATTCCGTAACAGAAATACCAAGAGATTGTGCGGCTTTCTGCAAGAGATTTAAAAGATCCTGATAGGTCCCGTTGCCGTAAATACCCGGCTCGCGAATACCAAGCATATTGATATTCGGTCCGTTTAGAACAAGAATTTTCATAGAGCCTCCTTCAATGTTGCCAAAATCTGCTCCATGGCTGCATCTAATGTGGAATTGTTGGAGATTTCATGATCGCAGAATGTGCGGTAAAGCGGCTGACGCTGCTGATACATTTGGTGCAGATCTGTCTGCTGAGACAGGGGTCTGCCATCGGTAGGCAATTGGTCAATTTCGCGCTTTATCCAGAAGATCTGGCCATTTTGATGCAATAGGGGATAATTTTCTTTCTGAGTCACACAACCACCGCCTGTGGCAACGACCAATCCGGATTTTTTGCAAAGTTCTTTTAAGCATTGGGTTTCTAATTCCCGAAAACCTGTGTTGCCTTTTTCTGCAAAGATCTGCGGGATCGGCATTTTGGCAAGTTCTGTTACGCAAGTGTCACAATCCACAAACTGTCTGTTAAGGCGCTGCGCAAGGGCTTGACCAAGGGTAGATTTACCGCAACCGGGCATACCGATAAGGATAATGTTTTCCATCTGTTGCGCAAGCATGTTGTGGATTTGTGCGATTTTTTCTTTTGGAATTGTTCGCCCTGTAAAGTATTCGCAACTTTGTTTAGCCTGTGCCACCAGCATCCAAAGACCGTTTTGTGTTACAAGGTTTCTTTGCTGTGCATGTTGCAGTAAGGGTGTTCTTGCAGGGTTATAAATGATATCCAGTACGCCTTCCAAATAGGGAAATATGCGAAGGTCAACGGGGGAGTCATAGTTATTCGGATACATTCCCACAGGAGTCGTATTGACGATAACGCTTGCGTCGGAATGTAAATGCAAATTACAATAGTTATTTTCTCCGGTCCGGGATATAACAACAGGGTGTGCGTTTAGTTGCTGCAACACGGTTACCACAGTGGTGGATGCACCGCCGCTGCCCAACACCAGCACCTTTTTACCTTCTAAAGATAATCCGGTCTGCTGCACCATGGATTGGAAGCCGTAATAATCGGTGTTGTGACCTAACAGCGTTCCGTCCGGTTTGCGAACAATGGTGTTTACAGAGCCTAGTTTCTGGGCGATAGGTGTTAATTGATCACAGTAAGAAATCACAGTTTTCTTATAAGGGATGGTAACGTTTAACCCCTGAAAGCTGTCTTCTGCGAAGAAAGCATCCAGTTGGTCAGGCTCTTTTTCAATCAAGGTATATTCATAGGTGGCAAGCAGATTATGAATTTGCGGTGAATAGCTATGGCCTAGGGTGCGGCCCAATAATCCGCATTTCATAATATCACCTCTTTTATCTCATTGATAAATACGCATCATAAATCGCGATTGCAGCAGCAGCTTCCACTACAGGTACGGCTCTGGGCACAATACACGGATCGTGACGCCCAGATACACATAGGCTAGTTTCTTCCATAGAGGTAAGATCAACACTTTGTTGTTCTGCAGCGATGGAAGGGGTAGGCTTTATTCCTACGCGGAAGGTTAGGGGCATTGCGTTGGTAATGCCACCTAAAATACCACCTGCGTGATTTGTCTTTGTTTTGACTATGCCGTTTTCGACAGTAAAAGCATCGTTATTTTCTGAGCCTTTTAACAAGGTACTTTCAAAACCGCTGCCAAATTCTACAGCCTTAACGGCTGGGATTGCATAAAGCACTTGCGCAAGTTTGCTTTCCATGCCACCAAAAATAGGCTCGCCAATGCCTGCCGGCAGCCCTGTGACGATGCAGCGGATCGTTCCGCCCAAGCTATCACCAACCTGCTTGGCAGCAGAAATTGCCTCTTGCATGGCCTGAGCGGCCTGAGGA
This sequence comes from Faecousia sp., assembly GCA_045659965.1. Classification (GTDB taxonomy): domain Bacteria; phylum Bacillota; class Clostridia; order Oscillospirales; family Oscillospiraceae; genus Faecousia. The sequence goes on along the minus strand of JAZRCU010000102.1, from coordinate 18,190 downwards.
TTAAATACAGGGAAGTCGGGCTGAAGCTTTTTAAAATCCGGGTTGCACATATCCGGTGTGTAAGGGCTGTCTTGAATATCTGCAATAGAGCTGACATATGCCTGAATTTGAATGCCCTTTGCTTCCAACCATTGCTTGCAAAGGCCGCCGGCCATACACATAGGCGCAGTCAAACGTCCGGAGAAATGACCGCCACCGGCTACGTCCTGATAGCCTTTGTATTTCATTTGTGCAGTATAGTCAGCATGACCGGGGCGAGGACAGCTTTTTAAGTTTTCATAATCACCGCTTCTTGTATTGGTGTTTTCAATGATAGCGGCAATTGGCGCACCACAGGTATAGCCGCCTACGATACCGGATAGAAACACAGGAGCATCTGCTTCTTTGCGAGATGTTGCGTAACTATGATTGCCGGGAGCGCGACGGGCCATAAAGGCTTGCAGCGCCTCTTTATCCACAGGTAACCCGGCAGGAATCCCATCCAAGGTCATGCCGATGGCAGGACCGTGGGACTGACCAAATATGGACAGTTTAATAATTTCACCGTATGTACTGCTCATATTGTCCTCCTAATTGTTTATAGATATCCCAGAACTGCGGATAAGATTTCTCAACACATTGGGCATTTATGATCGTTACAGGACCATCTGCAACAGTTGCGGCAATAGCAGCGGCCATTGCGATGCGATGATCGTTTTGTGAATCTATCAATGCGCCTTTATAATTTCCGGGATGTACAGTCATTTGATTTTCTTCCACATCCACACGAATGCCAAAAGCATTAAGCATTGCGGCAACGGAGGCGACACGGTCGGATTCTTTCATGCGTAGTCTACGAATGTTAACAAATGTTGTGCCGCGCTTTGCGCCCGCTGCAACTGCCAGAATGGGTACAAGATCCGGAATGTCAGCGGCGTCAATGACAGGCTTCTGTTCAAGTGTGCTTAAGATTTGGGAAATTGCTTTATCTCCCTGTGTGCTATTATCATTTAGACCCATTATCTGAACATCAGAGCCCAAACTGTTTGCAGCAAGGAAAAAGGCAGCATTGCTCCAATCACCCTCTACACAGATTTTTTCAGGACTGTGGTAGGGGAACGCATATTGTATCGTATTATAATTTGTAGAAATGCCAAAATCTTCAAGGGCAGCTTCCGTCATGCGTACATAGGGTGCAGACTCCAAATTTCCCAGGATTGTGAGAGTGCAGATTCCCGGTATCAGTGTGCAGGCAAACAGTAAACCGGTGATAAATTGGCTGGAAATATTGCCGCTTACCTGATATGTACCGGCTACGAGTTTTCCTTGGCAAAGGATGCTGCCTTCTGTAGGACGAGATAACTGACAACCCATCCGCTCCATTTCTTCCCATAGAGAAGTTAAGGGACGTTGTGCCAGCCGTCCAGCCAGCAGGAATGTTCCTTGTACACCCAACGCACCTACAATCGGTAGCATAAAGCGAAGGGTAGAGCCACTTTCTCCGCAATCTAAGGTTGCTTCCTTTGGAATATTGGTGATGGGAGATACCCAATAACCGTAATCCGTTTTTTCAATTTCAGCGCCCAGAGCGCATAAGCATCTGGCAGTTGCATCCATATCCAAGCTGGTCTGATGACAGAAAATCTTTGTAGGCTTATCTGCCAGAGCAGCACAAATTAAATATCTGTGGGCCATGGATTTAGATGGGATCGCATTTACAGAGCCATGCAATTTGCGGGGAAATAGGGTAAGGTCCATATTATAATCCTGCCTTTATAAAGGATTCTAATTCCTCAATAGGTGTGTTATGGATCACACAATCACCGATGGCCTTAGGCACGATCAGGTGGACGGTGTTTCCAAAACGTTTTTTATCGGTTTGTGCGTATTGAAATAATGAAGAAGGGGAGTAACTGGTGGTAACAGGGAAGCCAAACACAGATAAAATGGCGAGGATCTGATTTTTGGTTTCTTCTGTGCAGAGCCCATAGTGACAGGCGGCTCTTGTGACAATGGCCGTACCAATGGCAACCCCAAATCCGTGGGAGATTTCAAAGTTGCTATTCGCTTCAATGCTATGCCCGATGGTATGGCCTAGATTTAATAATTGCCTTGCACCGGTGTCAAATTCGTCCTGCGCAACAACATCCTTTTTCCATTGTACGCATTTTGCAACGACCTCTACTCTGGGGAAAGCCAGCTTTTTCTGTGAAAGAAGCGCAAAGAGGGAAGGGTCATACAAAATAGCATACTTGATCACTTCTGCGCAGCCATCCATGAAAATTTCATCCGGTAGTGTTTGCAAGGTGTCTACATCGCAAAGGACCAAAGCTGGCTGATAGAATGCACCTACAAGATTTTTTCCTGCAGGCAAGTCGATTGCGGTTTTTCCGCCTACAGAAGAGTCCACCATGGCTAGCAGAGTGGTAGGAATTTGAATATAGGCAATTCCACGCAGATAAATAGAGGCAGCAAAGCCTGTAATATCACCTACAACGCCACCGCCTAGCGCCAGAACAACGTCGCTTCTGGTGAGCCTGTTTTCTGCAAGAAAGTTTAAAATAGAAAATAATACTTGGGAATTTTTCTGCATTTCTCCTGCAGGAAATACAAAATTGCATACTTCATAGCCGGCTTCTTTTAAACTGTTTAAAACGGTATCTCCGTATAAGGGCCACACGTGATCGTCACTAACCACTGCAGCAATTCGTCCGCCTACTGTGTTGCGAGTGTGACTGCCGATCTGTGGGAGCAGATCGCTTCCAATATGCACACAGTAAGAGGAGGATGCGTTTACCTCTATGGTTTTCATCCGTCTACCTCTTCTTTTCGCTTGCGTCCTTCGTCCAAGAGGGTTATCAAAGTGTCGCTATCATTTTCTGCGATCGCCTTGCGATATTGCTCCAGACTGCCTATATAGTGTGTAAGTTCATTTAAAACGTTTTCCCGATTAGAAAGGAATAGTTCTGCCCACATCTGCGGATTTAGCCATGCGACCCGCGTCAGATCTTTATAACTTCCGGCTGAGAAACCGGAATGCAGTAATGCTGTAGGGGATTTGATATAGGCGTTGCTTAATAGATGGGGCATCTGAGAGGTGAATGCGATCATTTCATCATGCTTTTGCGCGGTGGTGACAGAGAACTGCTTAAAGCCACAGGGGGATAACAGATCTTGTACACGCTGCAGAAGCACCGGATCATCAAATCTGTCAGGTACAAGCACCATGGGTGCCCCTTGGAACAGATTGGATCGGCTATATTTAAAACCGGAATTGTGAGAGCCGGCCATGGGATGACCGCCTACAAAGGTAAATCCATATTGCTTGGCAACAGGAAAACAACGTCTGCAGATTTCTTGCTTAATACCGCAGCAATCTAAAACGATGGTATTCGGCTGAATATGTTTTCCGTTTTCCTCCAGCCATGTTGCAGAAGCGTCTGCATAGATGCTCAGCAGGATAAATTCGCATTGACTGATGGTTTCGGGAGTCAATGTATCTGTTACAACACCGGCAAGTTGGGCAAAGGAGAGGATTGTTTGATCCAGCTCACAGGCGTAAACCTGATGACCAGACTTAGCGTAGGCACGGGCAAGGGAGCCGCCAATGAGTCCTAAACCCAGTATTCCTACTTTCATAAAATTGCCTCCCGGATTTTTTGAACGGTTGCACACACATCAGAAAATTGTGCCGGGGTTAAAGATTGTGCACCGTCGCACATTGCGCAAGTGGGATTGTTGTGTACCTCGATCATCAATCCATCAGCGCCGCATGCGGCGGCGGCTGCGGCCATGGTGGGCACGAGACCGGAGCGGCCAGTAGCATGACTGGGGTCGACCACAACCGGTAGATGGGTCATTTCATGCAGCACAGGCACGGCAGACAGATCCAGGGTGTTTCTGGTGCTTGTTTCAAAGGTGCGGATACCACGCTCACAGAGAATGACATTTTCGTTGCCTTCGGACATGATATATTCTGCGCTCATGAGCAATTCCTGAAGGGTGTTTGCAAGACCGCGTTTTAACAAGATGGGCTTCTTTGTTTTACCTAATTCCTGCAGTAGATCAAAATTCTGCATATTTCTTGCGCCGACCTGAATAATATCTACATCCTCAAAATGCTCCAATGTGCGGATATTCATGATTTCTGTGATGATGGGAAGTCCGGTTAGTTTCTTCGCTTCAGAAAGCATTTGCAGTCCGTTTTCCTTTAAACCCTGAAATGCGTAAGGGGATGTTCTGGGCTTGAATGCACCGCCGCGTAGGATATTAGCGCCAGCTTGCTGCACAGAAAGTGCAATTTCATTCACTTGCTCTTGAGATTCCACAGAGCAAGGTCCTGCAATCATAGCAAAATGGCCACCACCAATCTGCACGGTGCCTGCATTGATTACGCTGTCGTTGGGATGGAATTTCCGGTTTGCTTGCTTATATGGCTCTGAAACCCGTTTTACAGTTTCGACAATATCCAAACTGCCTACAAGTTCCATATCGACGCGACTTGTATCACCAACTAAACCCAGAACAGTTACATTTTGGCCGTGGGAGATATGCACATCCAAATTCATGGTTTTTAACCATTTTACAAGATTCTCAGCCTGTTCAGGGGTAGTACCTTGTTTCAATACAGCAATCATAGCGATAGCCTCCTAAAAAATATCGCCGCACAGAGGGTATTCCGTGCGGCGATGAAAAATGTAAAAGTAAAATCGTTGCAGCAGAAATCTCTATTACTTTTTTGTGGAAAAGTAATAGTAGGAAACATAAATTTTAGCTGCAGTACAAGCCATAATAGCCTCCAAATATTTTACTTCTGTCAGTATAGCACTATCATTTCTGCATTTCAAGATGAAAATGTGAAATTTCATGCTTTTTCTTATTCACTTATAATGGTAAAGTTGGTTTTTCCGGCCAATGCACCATTAAAGTAAACGGACAACTTGTATTCGCCGGGAGTCTCGGGGAGGTGGGGGATGTCCAATTCGCAATAATTGCGATACCACATATTAATCCAACTCTCCTCGCTGGATGTGACTTCGACCAGATTTCCGTTTTCATCCTCAACAACAAAGAGTGAGATAATGTTATCGTCAGAGGTGTCATATTCCTGAAGCATTTTAATCAGGAAAGAAGCTTCTTCGTTCACCTCAAATTCTGTTGTGTAGTCAGAAGAATCCAAATCATAGCGATCCCAACCGGAGTAGGAAGGTCTGCGCACCATGTTGAACTCCATAAATTCTCTGGATACAGAGTAACCGGAGAAATCCTGAGGATCGGGGGTTGTATAGATGATTTCACCGCCTAGGATCTCGGTATTGTCCGCTGCTTGCAATGTAATGTGATAGGTGCGTCCGGGAACAACATGACAGATGGTAGCAGTATCTTCATTGCATGCGATCTCCTGCGCAGTTGTGCCGTCAATGGAGTAGGTTACGACCCAGCCACCTTCCGGCTCGATAACTCCGGAATTCCAAGTTAACACCAGTGTGCCGGGTTGCGTATTATCTACGGCAAAATCAGTTACAGTCGCAGCGCTTGCGGATGCAAAGGTGCGCTGGCTAACACTCATACCTGCAGCAGTGACTTCTACGGTATATTCGCAGGTCGTATCTGTAATTTCAAATACGGCAGAAGTGTCCTCGGTGACGATTGTTTGATCGAAATCCTTGCCGTTGTAGCAGCGAACTGTCCAACTTGCAATAGAGGCGTTTTTAGGCGCGATCCATGTAGTAGTTAATTTGTTATCAATACATCCAGTGATCAGCACCTTGTCTGCCTTTACAATTTTGCTGGCTGTGTGTGCTACCTGTGTAATTCCTGTGATATTCAGGGAATCAACAGGCTCCAGAACAAAGGTGTATTCGTGACCGATTGTTAAGCCGTTTAAGGTTAAAATGTGACCGGTAAAAATACTTTCCTTAGTTTGTGCCTGATCATCTTGGTAAGAGACCTTCCACTGCGCTGCATCCGGGCCTTCAATGGCAAAACCAAGGACAACACTACCATCCTCTGTGCCGGTTACAGCTGTGAACTGCACAATGTTGGTTTGCATGGGAGTGGTATAGGCAGCGGAGGTATCTCCGGTAAGCCGATGGAAACCATTGATGATTACCTTAACAGTGAAGGCGGAATTGGGGGCAAGATCTTCAAATACAGCCTTGCCGTTTACAACGGGCTGGGTCAGCTGATTGCCGTATGTGTCAGAGCATACCACGGAAAGCTTTTCTTCGTCAATCTTACTGTTGACTACAACGGTTAAGGAACCGTCATCTGTGCCTTCAAGGACAATTGCCTCCACAGGCTGCAGATAATAGTTCTTATAGAAGAAGAAACCACCGGCAAGCAGGCCCAAGGCCAAAAGAATGAGAAGAAGATTTCTGACCCAGTGACTCTTTTTTGCGGGTGCGGAGATCTCTTCTGTTTCCTGTACATCTTCGCTCTGCTCGTCAGTATCCTCATCAGGATCTTGAACTTCAGAAACTTCCTCCTCGGAATTCTCTTCCTGTACTTCCTCGTCTAATACGATAGGTGCAGGAATGGGAATTTCAATAGGCTCGGGCTGCACCACAGGATCCGGGGTGGGGTGGGAGATCAATTCGTCGGCCTGTGTCAGAATATCAGACACCTCGTCAGTGATCTCGTTATAATCAATTTCCTCATCCAAATGATCGGGGCTTGTCTCATCAACGATGGCATCGTCTAGGAATGTGAGATTGCCTTCTGCATCCTCAGAGTATATAGCATCTTCAGAGATTTGTGTTTCCTCAGAGGCCTGTTCTTCATCCGCCTGACAAGCTACTGCAGCTTCATCAGAGTCAGAAGCAACATCTGCCTCGGCATCTGTGTTGTTTTGCTCTGCAGCTTCTTCTTGCACATTAACCTCGCTGTCACCTTCAGGAATTTGGAAACCGGGTTCTTCAGCGTCCAGCTCAGAGATTGCTTCTTCTGTCACTTCGGAAATATCCTTAGAAATATCCTCAGAGGTATCCTCAGCAATATCTTCGGCATTCTCCTCAATTGCTTCCTCTACAGGCTCGGCAACAGGTACGATAGGTGTATCATGCGCGCCGTTGCGCTGCATATAGCTGATAATGGCCTGTCCCATTTCAATGGGATCTGCCCAACGCTCCTGCGGATCGGGATTACATGCCTTCAAGATAATTTCTGCCATTTCGTAATCAGCGTAGGCAGGGGGCGGCAGCATATCTCCGGGCTGTGCAGAAGCGCAGAAGGGGAGCTGGCCATCATTAAATGCTTGGTATAGGATCAAACCTACTGCGTAGGTATCCATGGTGGTATTCAAGGATGCAAATGCGTCATTGATTTCCGGCGCAGTATACATACTACGGTAACGCTCCGGTAAGGAAGCGTATTTCAAAGAATCCAACTTAATAAAGCCCAAATCACCGATGCGATAACCACCCTCAGGTGTCATGTAAATGTTGTCGGGCTTAAGATCAACATACAAATAACCGGTTTTTCTGCAAACTGCCAAGGCAGCGCACAAATCCAAACCCAAATTCATTGCACCAAGGTGTGTCATGGCAGATTTCTGGAAATAGCGGCCAAGGGTATTGCGATATTTGCTTAACAGGTAAACATCAAAACCTGTTTCTTCGTCCATAGGGACGGCCTGCACTTTATCGTAAGGAAAGAAGCCCTCTAATTGAGATAATTTCTCAAGAATTTCAACTTCGCCTTCAATTTCTGTTACGACATCTTGATAATAAGACAGGATGGAGTCCTTGTCTGCGTATGCACCGCTAAGTAATAACGCCTCTACCTGAGTCTGAGAAGCGGGAATAGAAATGATTTTAACAATATACTTATCATCAGAGTCTTTTGCCATGGCCGGACAGCAACGAACACCATTATGGTCACTAATGGGATCGCCCATATTAAAATTGTCAAGCATTGGCGAAATCAGCATGGGTTCTGACACATATATCGCCTCCTTTTTATGTTCCTTTATATGATAAAATAAATTTACAAAAAAAGCAACATGTTTATGGTTGTTTTATTCAGCAAGAAATGCTATAATCATATCATGTGAACACGGCATCCAATGGATGCTGTCTTTTGGAGGTTGATTATGAGCAAGATTATTTGTGATGTTTGCGGAACTTCTTATTCTGAAACTGCTACCCATTGCCCGATTTGCGGTTGCGTTCGTCCCGGGGATGCAGTGACTGTGGCCGGAGATACCAATGCGGTAGAAACCCCGGCTGCCGGTACATATAACTATGTTAAGGGTGGTAGATTTTCCAAGGCAAACGTTAAAAAGCGTAATAATGGCGTTAATTTAAAAACAGTGACAGCTAAGGAAAATCAACAGGAACAGAGCGCGGATGCAAAGAAAAACGAGAAGCCTCTGATCATTGTAGCCGGTCTTTTGCTTCTGGCTATCGTTGCGATTTTGATTTATATTATCGTGCGTTTCTTTACTATGGGCGGCCAGAGTGAGCCTGATCCTGTAGTTCCTGAAACCACAACGGTTGCGACCACAACTGTACAGACCGAAACTACAATTCCGGAAATTTTCTGCCAAGAGCTGACACTTTCCAATACCCTCATTACCTTTGATCAAGCAGAAGCTGCTGTGCTTTTAAGCGTAGTCCCCAGTCCTACGGATACAACTGATTTGATTTCCTTCATTAGCGGTGATGAAACTGTAGCCACTGTGAACGAGCAAGGTAAGATTGTTGCTGTTGGCCCGGGTGAAACTGTGATTACAGTTGTCTGCGGTGATGTAACTGCGCAATGTAGTGTAATTTGCACCTTTGAGGATCCTAATCAAGAAACCACTGAGGAAACATTCTCTACCGAGGAATTGAAACTGAATCGTGAAGACTTCACCATGGGTAGTAATGGAGATACCTGGAAGCTTTATACCGGTGATATTCCTGCTGACCAGATCACCTGGACTTCCGACGATGAAAAGGTTGCCACCATTAAAGATGGTGTTGTAACTGCAGTTGGCGGCGGCTATACTACCGTTTACGGTGAGTATCTGGGCGCAAAGGTAAGCTGCATTGTTCGCTGTAACGGCCCGAAATATCAGGAGCCTGTTGTTGAGGAAGAAACTACTGCAAATGCTAATTATTTTATTAGCGTTGAGGATGTAACCATCAGCGCTGGAGAAACATTCACTTTGACATTATCTGATAACGATGGCAATGAAGTTGAGGTGACTTGGACATCTGCAAGTACAGAGATTGCTACCGTTGATGGAAATGCGGTTACCGGTGTTGCGACAGGTAAAACTGTTGTGACCACCACCTATGAAGGCGAATCTTTTAGCTGCATTATTCGCGTAAAGTAAAAACTTAAGCGGCGGAATCCTTTTGGATTCTGCCGCTTTCGGTTATTCGCCAGCGATCTGCTCATGACCTCTTTTGAAAAGCAGAGTGATGCACCAAAGGCCTGCCAGTCCGACCAACGCGTAGATGATCCGGCTAACCAGCGCGGCCTGCCCGCCAAAGATCCAAGCCACCAGATCAAATTTGAAGAAACCTACCAAACCCCAGTTAATAGAACCGATGATGGAAAGAATCAAAGCAATGGTATCCATAGTTTTACCTCCGTTTCTTTTGCTTTGTGCTGGTAGCATTCCCGGAAATAGTACATTTATACAAAATTATCTTTTTTCTGATAACCATTGCCAAATGGACGAACATTCAGTATAATATAGAAAAAATTGAGAGGATACAAAATATGGTTACTTTATATGAAGGCGCATTTGCTAAACTGAATTTAACATTGGATGTTCTGGGTAAGCGTCCGGATGGCTACCATGATCTGCAGAGCGTGATGCAGACCATCTCTATCCGGGATGATATTGAGATTGATGTAGGTACAGGCAAGCCTTGGAAGTTGCTTTGCACCCAAGAGGGAATTCCCACAGATGAAAAGAATCTTGCATGGAAAGCAGCTGATGTGTTTTTTAAGGCAACGGGAAAAGATCCTGAGGGTCTTGAGATCCGTATTACAAAGCGCATCCCGTCTCAGGCAGGACTTGGCGGTGGCAGCGCAGACGCCGGTGCGGTTTTGCGTGCATTAAACCGCCACTATGATTATCCTTTTTCTATTCTGGCTTTGGCGGAGCTGGGCGCACAAGTTGGCAGCGATGTTCCGTTTTGTACTTTGTGCGGCACGGCTATGGTAGAAGGCCGCGGTGAGCGTCTGCGTAAGCTGCCGGATATTCCTGATTGCGTGTTTGTGATTTGTAAACCCGAATTCTCTGTTTCTACACCGGAGTTGTATCAGAAGATAGATCAGTATGCCATTGCAAAGCGCCCGGACAACAAGGCCATGGAAAGCGCAATTCTTGCCGGGGATTTAGGCAAGGTTGCAGAGAATGTGCTGAATGTATTTGATCCTCTGGTTACGGAAGAACATTTGGAACTGAATTATATCAAGTCAATTTTCAATAGCTACGGCTCGATGGCGCAACAGATGACGGGTTCCGGCTCTGCGGTGTTTGCGATGGTCCCGGATTTTGAGTTTGCTGCGGTGATCTGTAATATGCTCAAAGACAATTATCCCCAAGTGTTTATTGCGAAACCTGTATAAATTTTACCAAATCCGTCCATACTGGAGGTATTTCAGTATGGGCGGTGTTTTTATGTGCAAATTTGCAAAATTCATTTGGACATTGGTTCTGGTCATGACCATGTTTTGTTTAGGGCTGCTTTTGGCGGACCGGGCCTCGCTACAGAATAATCTGATACGATTACATGTTGTGGCAAATTCTGATAGTAGCGAAGATCAATCTCATAAGTTACAGGTAAAAGATGCCATTACGAAATACTTGTCTGAATATTTGCAGGATGTTGAGGATACCAATAAAGCGTATCAATTATTAGAAAGTCAACTACCGGAGCTTAAAGAAATTGCAAAAGATGTGCTAATAGAGCTGAACGATACAAGTGATGTTCAGGTCAGTTTGGGAAAGGAAGTGTTCCCAGCACGGGAATATGAAACCTTTTCATTGCCATCCGGTGTATATCAATCCTTAAAAATTGAAATCGGACAGAGTGAGGGGGCAAATTGGTGGTGCGTTGTGTTCCCGTCTTTGTGCCATCCCCAGTCTGTGGAAGCGTTCAGCGCGGAAGCAGTGGAATGTGGTTTTAGCGAAGAGTTAACAGGTGCGTTAAGTAATCATAAAGGGTATGAAATTCGTTTCTTCCTTCTTGACTGCCTTGGCAAAATAGAAAATCTAATATTTCATTAATGGTACTATATTTTACACAAATATGTGGTATAATATCATTAATGATCGTAAGGAGGCGAGTAAAATGCTGACACTTTTGTTGGGAACAGACTGGACTGTCAATGCATCTGAGGTATTAAACAGAATTGCTGCGGATGTCAAAGCAGAAATGCCGGGCCGTATTCTGATTGTTCCGGAATTGATCAGTCATGAAACAGAGCGGCGTCTTTGCGCCATTGCAACTGACACATCCAGTCGGTTTGCTGAGGTGGTTTCTTTTACTCGTCTTGTCCGTCGTGTTGCGGAATTTAATAAATGCGGATTAGAGCCATGCCTTGATAATGGCGGCCGCGTAGTTGCTATGGCTTCCGCGGCAAGAATGCTACATAGTAAGTTAAAAGCCTATGCTTCTGTGGAATCAAACCCGGAATTTTTAACAGGCCTGTTAGATGCGGTGGACGAATTTAAGCGTTGTTGCATTTCTGCTGAAGATCTGCAGCAGGCATCTGTTAAGACAGTAGGCAGTTTGGCACAGAAGTTGGAAGAGTTATCTCTTCTTTTGCAGGCTTATGATTCTCTTTGTCAGCAGGGTTTGCGCGATCCGCGAGATCAAATGTCATGGCTTTTGGAGGAATTGGAAGGCTGCGACTTTGGAAAAGAACACGTTTTTTACGTGGATGGATTTCCGGATTTTACTCGCCAGCATATGGCAATTCTGGAACATCTGATTCTCACATCCTCTCACGTTGTGGTTAGTTTAAACTGTGATGTTGTAGACTCGACTTGCCTTGCGTTTGAAAAGGCAGGGCATACAGCAGGGGAGTTAGTGCGTTTTGCCAAGGGTATGGGGATTGCTGTGGAGATTGTCAATCTTCCGTCAAGACAGGATGCATTATTGCCTGTACGTGAAAAATTGTTCCAAGGAAATATTCATAAAACTGTATCAAAAACAAGTTTGAATGTATATCGGACACAGACTGTCTATCAGGAGTGCCTCAATGCAGCAGCGCAGGTGCAGCTATTGGTGCAAAAGGGTGCCAGATATCGGGATATCGGTGTGGTATGCAGCGATATTTCTGCCTATTGCAATACCATATCTATGGTATTTCAGCGCTGTAATATCCCTGTATATCTATCCGGTACGGAACAGGTGCTTGAGAAATCTGTGATCCTTGCTGTGTTGACTGCATTGGATGCGGCTTTGCACAATTTTGAACAGAAGGATGTACTGGATTATTTAAAATCTCCTATCTGCCCGGTTTCTGTTGAATTGGCCGATAAGTTGGAAAATTACGGGATTATATGGAGCGTGTCCGGGAAACAATGGTTGGAAGATTGGAAAAATCATCCGGGTGGATTGTCTGAAAAATGGAATAACCATACCCAGGAGCAGCTGGATGAACTCAATGCAGCCAGAGCCCAGGCTATTGCGCCTTTGCAGACGCTGAGAGAAGGCTTCCGCAATGCTACATCTGTGGCAGAGCAAGTACAAAGCCTTTATCAATTCCTAGAGGATATTTCTCTGGCAAAACGTTTAGACCAACTTGCCCAACGGGCTGATGCGCTTGCAGATAATCGCAGCGCGCAGATTTTAAATCAGCTGTGGGAGATCCTTGTTTCTGCATTGGAGCAGCTTTATGATGTTCTTGGCAAAACTGTGTGGGATGCCGATGCATTTTGTAGGTTGTTCCGGCTGCTGCTTAGTCAGTATGATATTGGAACAATTCCTCCTGTGCTGGATGCGGTTTCTGTTGGTCCTGTTAGCGCAATGCGTTGTCACAAGCAAAAGCATTTGTTTGTTTTGGGTGCTGCAGAGGGCAGTCTGCCGGGGTACGGTGGCTCTGCGGGCATTCTGTCTGACCAGGAAAGAACACAGCTGCGCGCTTTAGGTGTGCCTCTGACAGGTGGTGCCATGGATGGTCTGCAAGCCGAATTTGCAGAGATCTACGGTGTCTTTTGTGGTGCTACAGAATCTGTTTCTGTTAGTTGTTCCGGTACAGAGCCTTCGTTTATTTATAACCGTTTGAAAGCGATGACCCAGGGAGAGTCTCAGCCTTGCTGGGATGTAGCCCTTGCTATGGGCGATAAGCTGGAGGCTGGCGCATATTTGCTGCGCGAAAAACAGGAGGACAAGGCTGAGCAACTAAATATTTCTGATGCGCTGGGTGCTGTGAAGGATGGCGTTAGCTATTGCCTTGGAAACATTAAGCAGGAAAATGTAGATGCCCTTTATGGCAAAATGCTTACTTTGTCTGCCTCTCAAATTGACCGACAGGCACAATGCCGTCTTTCTTACTTCCTAAGATATGGTCTTCGCTTAAAAGAGCGGAAGGCGGCCACAGTTGACCCGGCTGAGTTTGGTACATATGTCCATGCTGTGATGGAGCATACGGTTGCGCAAGTGATGGAAGAAGGCGGTTTCAAGGATGTGTCCTTGGAGCGCATGCTGCAGATTGCAAATATCCATTCTGAAGCATATGCAAAGGAGCGCTTTGCGCAATTAGATGGGCAACGGTTGCAGTATCTGTTTCAGCGCAATACAAAGGAACTGGAAATGATTGTTGCAGAGCTTTGGCAGGAAATGCAAAACAGTCAGTTTGTTCCTGTTGGCTTTGAGGTAGGCTTCGGTCCGGATGGGCCTATGCCACCGATTGACATTCACGGCAGTTCTATGGATGGTCAACTGCTGGGTTTTGTAGATCGCGTAGACCTATGGAAGAACAATGAAGAAAACTTCTTCCGCGTGGTTGACTACAAAACAGGTAAAAAAGATTTCGATTATTGCGATGTCTTTAACGGTTTAGGTTTGCAGATGCTGCTTTATATGTTTGCATTGGAGCAAGAAGGGGATGAATTGCTGGGTCAAGGGCGTATACCTGCTGGTGTGCAGTATTTTCCGGCCAGAGCTCCCTTGGTAAATGCAGATAGCCTTTTAACAGATGAAGAGGCGGCCAAATCCAGAGAGAAATTGTGGAAGAGGAAAGGACTGGTGCTTTCTGAGGAACAAGTCCTTGACGCTATGGAATCTTTGGAGGCGCCTGTACGTACTGCATATTCTAAGAAGAAGGACGGATCGGTGTCCGGAGATATCGCGTCCCGTGGGCAGTTTAAGCTGCTGAAGGCGTATGTTTTTGCTTTACTAGGGAAGATGGTGGATGATATCGCCTCGGGAAATGTAGAGCCCAATCCCTACACCCGTGGTGTGTCCCATGATGCGTGTACATTCTGCCCATATCAAAGCGTCTGCCATAGTGACTATGTGCAAGGACGCAGAGATTATAAAACAGTAAATGCCCAGCGTTTCTGGGAAGATGTAGAAAAGGAGGTATCCGGCAATGGCTGAAACATTAACGCCTCAACAGAAAATGGCTGTTGAAAACCGAGGTGGTCCGCTGCTTGTTTCTGCTGCTGCCGGTTCCGGTAAAACAAAGGTCTTGGTAGATAGACTGATGTTATATCTCAATGATCCTGTAAGGCCAGCCAATATTGATGACTTTTTGATCATTACATATACCAAAGCGGCGGCAGGGGAATTACGTGGAAAGATCGCAAAGAAGCTCTCTGAACAAATTGCCTTATACCCGGAAAATCGGCATTTGCAGCAACAAATGCAAAGACTTTATCTTGCGAAAATTTCCACAGTTCACGGATTTTGTACGGATGTTCTGCGGGAATATGCCTATATGCTAAATATTTCTGCAGATTTTCGCGTAGCAGATGAAAATGAATGTCTGGAACTACAGACAAGAGTGCTGGAAAAGCTGCTAGAGGATGCCTATCGCAGCAGTAGCGATGAGTTTTGTGCATTGGTAGACAGTCAAGGTTTTGGCAGAGATGATCGCCAAATCCCAGAGATCATTTTGAAGGTTTATCATAGCGCCAAATGTCACTTGGACCCTGACCGGTGGCTGGATAAATGCCTGAGCTATTCGGATACAGAGTCAATTACCGATGCAGCCCAAACTCCATGGGGAGAATACCTAGTAGCGGATCTATCTAAATATTTACAATGGCAGATACAAGCCATCGAGGCATGTATTTTGCAAATGGAAGCAGCCAACGGTTTTCAAAAGCCTTGTACGCTTCTAAAGGATACGGTTGTGCAGCTGAAAATTCTATCCGCTTGTAAAACCTGGGATGATGTAATCCGTCATAAGGACATTGATTATGGCCGATTGACCTTCCCGAAGGATGTAGATGATCCCGAACTTGTGAGTCGAGTGAAGGCGGTAAGAGAGCATTGTAAGAAGAAACTGGAAAAGAAATTACGCTATTTTAGTGATAATAGCGCCCAGATCCTTTCCGATCTAAACAATGCTATGACGGCCACCAGAGGGCTTGTGGAACTGGTAAAATCCTTTGATCAGGAATATTCTGCCTTGAAACGTGACAAACGTGTTTTGGATTTTGGTGATCTGGAGCATTTAAGTTTGGATTTGTTTCTTGGAAAGAAACGTTCCGGGCCAACGAAGATTGCAAAGGAGATCGGAAAACGTTTTCGGGAAGTCATGGTGGATGAATATCAGGACTCCAACGGCGTTCAGGATGCTATCTTCTGGAGCTTGACCCAAGAACAAGGAAATTCCTTCATGGTTGGTGATGTGAAGCAATCCATCTATCAATTTCGCTTGGCAGATCCCGGAATTTTTCTTAAAAAGTATAATGAATTTTCTTATGCGCAAGAGGCTGTTCCGGGGGCTGGCAGAAAGATTATGCTTAGCAGGAATTTCCGCTCCGCATCCGGTGTGATCACAGCTACCAATGACGTGTTTGAAACATGCATGTCAGAGCAGGTAGGTGGTTTGGATTATGGCGAGGACGAGAAGCTTTACGAGGGTGTTGACCACAAACCGTTAAATGAGCCGGAAATCGAGCTGTATGCCATTGATGTACAGGAAGATACCTATGAAGAGGAAGCTGAGTTTGTTGCCCAGCACATTCTACGGCTTTTGGATGGTCAGCATATGATTCGTGATGGAGATAATCTTCGTCCTATCACCCCCGGTGATATTGTGATCTTACTGCGTTCTCCCGGAACTTCCGGTGGCTATTTCCAACGCAGCCTGAACAATAAGGGTATTGCCTGCGAAACAGGAGGAAATACGGATATTTTGCGCACAGAAGAAGTACAAGTTTTGCGAGCAATTTTGCAAATTATCAACAATCCTCTGCAGGATATTCCTATGTCCTGTGTTCTGCTTAGCAGAGCCTTTCGCTTCACCGCTGATGATTTAGCCAGAATTCGAAGCGCAAACAGATACCGCAGTCTATATGAGGTGTTGAGCCAATCGCAGGACCCCAAGGTTAAAGATTTCATTGCGTGTTATAGCCTTCTTCGGGAAGAAGCCAGACTATCCAGCGTACCGGTCCTGTTAAACCGCATTTTGTCTATTACCCGGTTAGATAGTATTTATGGCGCCATGGATGACGGTAAGCAGCGCATAGAAAATATCCAAGTGTTCTGCCAATTGGCTGTGGCTTATACAGGCGGCAGTCTCAATCAGTTTCTTTATCATCTGGATGCGATGGATGAGCGTGGCGTTTTGAATGCTTCTGAGGGAGCCGGAGCTGATGCGGTGACCATTATGAGTATCCACAAGTCCAAGGGGTTGGAATTTCCGGTGGTATTCCTTTGTGGATTGTCAAGGAAGTTCAATTTGGAAAGCGCAAGAGTGCAGGTCTTGTGCCACAAGGAGCTTGGTCTTGGTTTGAGCTGTGTTGATAAGAGAAACCGTATCCGATATCCATCGGTGGCAAAACGCGCCATTGCAGATATGATCATCTGTGAGTCTATTTCCGAGGAATTGCGGGTGCTATACGTGGCTATGACTCGCGCAAGAGACCGTTTGATCATGACTTACGCCTCTAATTATCTGGAGTCTGATCTATCTTCCGTTGTGCAGCGCATGGATGTATCACCGAAATCTTTGATGACATCTGATGTTTCCTGTCCCGGTGATTGGATCTTGTACACCGCTCTCAGACGGCAGGAAGCGGGGAGCTTGTTTGCTATCTCCGGACGTCCCAGATCTACAGAATTAAAACCTCCTCTTTGGCATATTGAAGCGGTAACTGTTATGGACGATATGCAGCGCATGGAGCAACAGCAGGAAGATGCGGTGCAATATACGCCACAGTTACAACAGATTAAGGATGCACTTGCTTTTTCTTATGGGCATATGGGGGCGACCTGTACACCCTCGAAGCAGACTGCGACGCAGATCAAAGGCCGCCAAAAGGATAGGGAAGTGGCAGAGGGAACAAAGCACATGCCTACCTTTGTTTGGAGAAAGCCTCAATTTGTTTCGGAGGAAAAACAGGCTACATTGCGTGGAAAAGCGATCCATACTGTGATGCAATATATTGCTTTTGATCAATGCCAGAATGCCCAACAGATTCAAGCCCAGATTGCAGACATGGTAGATAGGAAGCTTTTACCGGCCCAGTGGGTAGAACTGGTGGATGTATCGTTAATTTTACAGCTGTTCCAAACACCTATGGGCCAGAGATTGATAAATAGTAAGAAAGTGATCCGAGAGTTTAAATTCTCAATTTTGGATGATGCAAATCAGTATAATCCAGATGTTTTCGGGGAGCGTGTGTTACTGCAAGGTGTGGTCGACTGTGCGATTTTGGACGATGACGGTCTTGTGATTTTGGATTTCAAGACTGACAGAATTCGTCCGGAGCAGCTTGCTGAGCGAGCAGAAGTATATAAACCCCAAGTGATGGCATATGCGTCTGCCTTGTCCAGAATTTATCAGATGCCTGTTAAATCGGTGCAGCTATATTTCTTTGAACGAAATCAGTTTGTAGAGGTTTCTATGTAAGAAAATCCCTCCGGAGCATTTCCGGAGGGATTTTTTTAGCGACTGTACTTGTTCTGCTGATTCTGGTTGTTGTTCTGCTGATTCTGGTTGTTGTTCTGCTGATTCTGGTTGTTGTTCTGCTGATTCTGGTTGTTGTTGTTGTTCTGATGGTTGTTGTTCTGCTGGTTCT
>JAZRCU010000101.1:0-2852 GCA_045659965.1 Faecousia sp. | reverse complement strand
ACCGGTGCTGACAACAAACCCTATGACAAACCACATCAGTATGCGCATATACTCCCCTCCTTTTAAGAAAAAGGACGCTGCACCGCAGCAGCGTCCTTTCATTATTTACTGAAGCTTAGATGTGATAAAATCGTCCACCTGAGCCAGCGCATCGTCCAGCTTCACAACATCCTTACCGCCGCCCATAGCAGAGTCAGGCTTGCCGCCGCCGGAGCCGCCGCAAACAGTGCAAACCAGCTTCACCAGTTCGCCGGCCTTGATGCCCTTAGCTACGGCGTCCTTACCGCAAGAAGCCAAGAATGTGATCTTCTCATCGTTGACAGTAGACAGTACTGCGACCACATCAGATGCCTTATCGCGCAGCAGATCGCCCATCTGGCGCAGCTTGTTGGCATCCGCATCGGGAATTGTTGCAGTAATCACATGCAGGCCGCCAATATTTCTTGCACCAAACAAGAAACGGTCTACCTCACCTGCAGCTTCCCGTGCCTTAAAGGTCTCTACCGCACGCTTTAGCGCCTTGATCTCTTCTACCTGAGATTCCAGCTTTTCAGCCATCTCACCGGGCTTGGCCTTCAAGATCGCACAAGCATCATAGATCCGCTTCCGGGCAACTTCCATTTCCGCCAGACAAGCCTTACCGGTAATTGCCTCAATACGACGGACACCGGAAGCCACGCTGCCTTCGCTCTCGATCCGGAAAGGACCTACCTTTGCAGTATTATCCAAGTGAGTGCCGCCACACAGTTCAATGGAGTAGCCACCCATATTGACAACACGAACAGTATCACCATACTTTTCGCTAAACAGCGCGGTTGCGCCCAGTTCCTTCGCCTCATCAATAGGCATTTCCCGCACATCAATGCGGTAGCCCTCCAAGACTGCCTCCTGAACAATGGCATCAATGCGAGCCATTTCCTCGGCTGTTACAGCAGAATAGTGAGAGAAGTCAAAGCGCAGACGGTCAGGCTCTACCAAAGAGCCAGCCTGATGGACATGGTCGCCCAGTACACTCTTAAGAGCCTTCTGCAGCAAGTGGGTTGCAGAGTGAGCACGCATGATTGCCTTACGGCGCTCCACATCAATGGCTGCGCAAACCAAATTGCCGGTCATAATAGTGCCGGACTTCATCACACCGCTATGCAGATATCTGCCGCCCTTGTCCTTCTGGACATCAGTGACAACAAACCGGGCCTCGCCTACCAGCAATGTGCCGTGATCAGCTGCCTGACCGCCCATTTCTGCATAGAAAGGTGTCTTATCCAGAACGATAACACCCTTTTCGCCGCCGGCAATAGAGCCGGTGACTTCGTCCCCAACGCAAACCGCCAAAACAGTTGCCTCGCAAGAATTTACATCGTAGCCAACAAAGTCAGTAGATACAACTTCCTGTCCAAATTCAATACCGGACCAAGCCAGATCGCCAAGAGCCTTCCGGGCCTCACGGGCGCGTACACGCTGCTCTTCCCGGCAAGCATTGAACTTGTCCATATCCAAGGTCATACCCTCGTCTTCCAACATTTCTGCAGTCAGATCCACAGGGAAGCCATAAGTGTCAGAAAGCAAGAATGCATCCTCACCGGAAAATACATTCTTACCGGCTGCTTTATGCTCAGCCAGCTTCTCAGAGAAGATGCGCATACCGGTATCAATGGTACGGGCAAAGTTCTCTTCCTCGTTCTTTACCACCTGAATGATGTGCTTTGCACGCTCTCTGAGATAAGTGTAGTGGCTCTCATTTTCCTGAATGACAGTTTCTACCACCTGATACAAGAAAGGCTTATTGACGCCTAAGAGCTTGCCATGACGGGCAGCACGACGGAGCAAACGGCGCAGCACATAGCCGCGACCTTCATTGGTAGGCTGCACACCGTCAGCGATCATAAAAGTAGATGCACGGATATGGTCGGTGATCACACGAAGGCTGACATCGGTCTTTACACTCTGGCCATAGGATGCACCGGTGATCTTTGTCACATGATTGGTGATGTTCATGACAGTGTCAACATCAAACAGGCTATTTACATCCTGACAAACAACTGCCAGACGTTCCAGACCCATACCGGTATCAATGTTCTTCTGGACAAGCTCAGTATAGTTGCCATTGCCATCGTTATCGAACTGGGAGAACACGTTGTTCCAGACTTCCATGTAGCGGTCGCACTCGCAGCCTACCTTACAGTCAGGGCTGCCGCAGCCGTACTTTTCACCGCGGTCATAATACACCTCGCTGCAAGGGCCGCAAGGACCGGAGCCATGCTCCCAGAAGTTATCCTCCTTACCCATACGGAAGATATGATCTGCAGGAACGCCGATCTCCTTGTTCCAGATCTCAAAGGCCTCGTCGTCATTTTCGTAAATAGACGGGAACAGCCGATCCTCTTCCAGACCAACCACCTTGGTCAAAAACTCCCAGCACCAAGCGATGGCTTCGTGCTTAAAGTAATCACCGAAAGAGAAGTTGCCCAACATTTCAAAATAGGTGCCGTGACGGGCAGTCTTACCGATGTTTTCAATATCGCCGGTACGAATACACTTCTGGCAGGTACAGACACGGCGACGAGGAGGCTCTACCTCGCCCTTAAAATAGGGTTTCATAGGCGCCATGCCGGAATTGATCAGCAGCAAAGACTGGTCATTTTGAGGAATCAGAGAAAAGCTGGGCAGACGCAAATGCTCCTTGCTCTCGAAGAAGCTCAAAAACATCTCACGCAGTTCATTGACTCCGTACTTTTGGTTACTCATTGGATTTCCCTCCATAACAAAATTTACAAAAAAATAAACCCCGCCCACATCATAGGGGCGAAGTTCTCGCGGTACCACCCTAATTCATCCTAAAAGGATATCTTAGT
>JAZRCU010000100.1:0-1987 GCA_045659965.1 Faecousia sp. | reverse complement strand
TTTGGTGGAGATAAGCGGGATCGAACCGCTGACCTCTTGAATGCCATTCAAGCGCTCTCCCAGCTGAGCTATACCCCCATATAAAATTGTACTGCGGTACAGAACTCCTGTATTATACCTATCCGGCAAACATTTGTCAAGGGGTTTTGAAACTTTTGTTATCTGCACTTGCCCCCTAGCAAAGCATCTAAGCAAAAACACAGGCGTGGATATCACGCCTGTGCTTTGTTTTTACTTTCACTCATTCAGTAGTAGCGCCAATAAATTCAAATCCGTCAAAGCAGATGCTGTATAAGCACCATCCAGGATCGCTTCTACGTTATCTATATTGTTTTCGATCTCCTTGGAAAATTGCTGCGCCGTCTGCTGTAAATCCCCACCTAGCAAAGAAACCAACAAGCAGCCCGCAATCCCCAATTTCACCCGGCAAACCAGATCGTAATCCGACACCGCCTGCAGCCAATACCGTTGGATAAAGTATCCCATCAGTGGTAAGCTCAGCTCTGTCCTCTCCCCTACCGCGCCTTGCTCCAAACGGTTTTGCCATTCCAGCGTTAAGATTTCCAATCCCTTAAAAAAGGAAACAAAACAATCTGCATCTGCATTCTTGCCATTGTTAACGGCAATTTCCAAAAGTTTTTCCGGTAAAAACTCCGGTGCCTCTGCCCCATCAATGAAGCTCTGCACGCCATGGCTATAGAGCAGCAAGATCGCCAAGGTTTGTCCCGGTGTGTACAAGCTGGTCCTTAAAAATTCCAATGCCAACTTGCGGGTATCCCGGAGAATCGACATCAAGCCCGTGTCATACTCCCCTGCTCCACATTCCCGTGTTTGCTTACACACCAAATCCTTTTGCAGATCAGCCAAGATCAGCTTCGTAGCCTCCGGGCAGGAAAGTTCCAGTCCATATTCCACGAAATCACCATAATCATGGGTCAACCGCGGAAACTCACGGCAAGTTTTACATAAAGCTTCGTGTCCCAGCTGCGCTTGAATCTTGCACAAACCATCCTGTCGCCACATAGGGCAGCGTCCGTTCTGGATAGTCATCACCACAGAGCCATCCTCTTCTGCTAAAAACGAACGGATCTCCTCCCCCAGGTCACCCGGTAATTTGCGATATATCTCCGCGCTTTCCGGGTCAATATCCACCGTCCACTCCTTGCAGCAGCTGTCCGGACAATCCCCGGCAACGCACCGGAATTGATCAAAATATTCTGGGTAGTAACAATTCATAAAAGCTGCGCTTTATCTTACGCTTCTTCGGGGGCAATGGCATACATAGAAGCCACTGCCTCTCGCAGATCCTGCTTAGACTGCTCTAACTGCTGGGCAAGCTGATCAGAAGCAGAAGCTACGCGATCAGAAATCGCTTCGATCTTTGCAGTCGCGTCTGCCAAAGCGCCATTTGCCTGGGTATAGATCTGGCTGGCTCTGTCCCGAGCCAAACGTTCTGCACGCTCTGCACGACGGTAAGCCTCCAGCTCATCGCCGGTAACGACGGGGCCTGTGCCTAACTGTGCTTCCAGTTCTGCGCAGCGAGCCTCGGCCGCCTCCAGCTTGGCTGCCAATTCCTCGCCATTGGCACGGCTCAGGGCTTCCTGTGCAGTCTTCAGCTGGGTGTTCAACTGCTCGATCTCAGCTCTGTGCTGGTTATTCATATATTCGATGTAGCGCACCACATCTTCGCGGTTAAATCCGCCCAATGCGCCACGGAATTTCTGATTACTGGCCATAAAAAAGCCTCCTTTATTCGGGTCAAAACCCTATTTTATGAAATTATATCACACCCTTTTCAAGAAAACAACATATTTTCCCAAAGCCAGTTGGATTCTGCCGGACTTTTTTAAAAATGCCCTCTTTACAAACAATGAAAAAATTGCTATAATAAGCAAGCTTTGCAGCAAACGCGCCGGTGGCTCAATGGATAGAGCATCGGATTCCGGTTCCGAGGGTTGGGGGTTCGAGTCCCTTCCGGCGTACCAAA
>JAZRCU010000099.1:0-2768 GCA_045659965.1 Faecousia sp. | reverse complement strand
CCACCTGAAACAGATCATCCGGACTCTCCCCTCGCTTGTCAAAGCGCTGGATCACAGAAAGCACCAGCCTTAAGTTTCCTTCGATCAGCTTTTGCCGGGCGGCCTGATCTCCCAAGGCGCTTTGCTCCAGCAAACTTTGGGTGGTGGCGCCGTTTAGCACCGGCAAGGATGCGGTGTTTACACCGCTTAAGCTTACTTTTCCCAACATATGACCTCCTGCTTTTGTTTCGTGAAAGCGGACGAAAGCAGTGGAAAGTGGATAGTGGATAGTGAACAGTGAATGTGTCGGCAAAGCCGACGATTTCAAATCATTTCCGCAGGAAATACCACAGCTGTCAACTTTCAACTATCAACTGTCAACTATCAAATTCGCACACGATTCACAGTTTGCTTCTCTGGAAACAGTATCCCCGGTGGCAGGAAATTGTATACCTGAGGAATTTTTGTGCAAATGTTACAAAAAAATTGGGGACAATTTCGGATTGGCAGGAAAAATTCTGCCGTCAAAAGGAAATTTTACAACTTTTTCCGGGGAAATCGGGAGAAAATCGCATCTGGTTACGTGGATACATAATTCGCTTTTTTCTGGATATGGAAACCTTTATGCATCCGGTTTATCCACAGAAAAAACAGGGTAAAACCCTAAAATGGGCGGAAAAATGGGCTTGAGAGCCTTGAGTTTTCCACATTATCCACAGAGTTATCCACAGTTATACACAAATTGGGGGTTGCATAGGGAATATGCATTTTGGTTTACATAAGACTTTTCGACAGCATTTGACAAACTCACTACTTTTTCTTTGGTCAACATGTTGACGAAGGGGGCAAATCAGGGGGCAAAAAAAGGACTTGACAAGAAATTTTGTCCTGTTTCTTTAGAAAAAAACGAGGATTTTAGGAAAATATTAAAAATAGGTATTGATTTTCTTTCTTATTCACGTTATAATGTGAAACTGCGTAAAAGCGAATTCTAGTTGAGGAGGTGTAACTATGCCCAACATTAAGTCCTCTAAGAAGGATGTCATTCGTTCTAAGATTGCTTACGAGAAGAACAAGGCTGAAAAGACCGCAATGAAGACCATCATCAAGAAGTACGAGGCTGCTCTGGAAGGCGGCGATCGCGCTGCTGCTGAGGTTGCTTTCAAGGCTGCCGTGCAGTGTGTTGACAAGGCTGTCACCAGCGGCATTCTGCACAAGAATACTGCTGCCCGCAAGAAGAGCAGCATGGCTCTGCGTCTGAACAAGCTGGCCTGATCTCTCTGAAAATATCTCCTTCCGAACTTTTCGGAGGGAGTTTTTTCATTTTATAGGGCTTTTTTCTGAAGAAGTTTTATGATACAATAAATACAATAGTTGACAGTGGACAGTTGTGGTATTTCCTACGGAAATGATTGAAATAGGTCGGCAAAGCCGACACATTCACTATTCACTTTTCACTATTCACTTTTCACTGATAAAAGGTGGTGAAGCGCCATGGCAAGGCTACATGACCCGGTTTCCATGTTAAAAGGTGTCGGCCCAAGCAGACAGAAGCAGCTATCCCAGCTGGGGATCTATACCTTGGAGGATCTCATTTGCCATTTTCCCAGAGGCTATCAGGACAGAACAAAGATCCGGCATATTGAAGATCTGGAAGTAGATGTGCCTTCCTGTTTTCAGGCCATGGTGATGTCCACCCCCTATACCAATAAGATCCGCAAGGGGTTAGAGGTGACCAAGGTGAAGGTGGCAGATGCCACCGGCAGCTTAAATCTTACCTTTTTCAATCAAAAATACACCACCGACCAGCTGCGCTACGGTGAAAGTTATATTTTCTATGGCACGTTGTCATCAGACAATTTTGGACACCAGATGGTCTCTCCGGTGTTTGAAAGCATAAATGCTGCCCCCAATGTGACCCGTCGGGTGATGCCGGTGTATCCCCTCACTGCCGGCATTTCCAATACTGTGATGGCAAACTTAGTGCGGCAGGCCATGGCCCTTTGCGATGCGCCGGAGGAGGTACTGCCGGAGGCGGTGCTGCGGGAGTATGAGATCTTACCTGCCCACAGAGCATATGAAGCCATCCATTTCCCCAGCTCCATGGAGGAAGCTGTGCTTTCCCGGCGGCGGATGATCTTTGAGGAGTTTTTCGTGTTCTCAGCAGGCCTTGCTTTGGTGCGAGCCAGCCGGGAAGCGGTGAAGATCGCCCCCTATGAAAAGGCGGATCTGACGCCGTTTTATAATTCCTTGCCCTTTACTTTGACAAATGCGCAAAGCCGGGCCATTTCTGAGATTGCCCAAGATATGCAAAAAGGCAGCCCCATGAACAGGCTTTTGCAAGGAGATGTGGGCAGCGGCAAGACCATGGTGGCCGCAGCGGCGGCTTACCTTGCCTTCCAGAACGAAAAGCAGTCTGCCATTATGGCCCCCACAGAAATTCTTGCCAAGCAGCACTATGCTACGTTTTCTAAGGTCCTTGCCCCCTTGGGCATGGAAATTGCCCTGCTCACCGGCTCGACTACCGCTGCCCAGAAGCGGCAGATCAAGGAAAAAATGGCAGAAGGCAAGCTAAACTTGGTGGTGGGCACCCATGCCCTTTTAACCCAAGACACGGAATTTTCCAAGCTGGGCTTGGTGATTGCCGACGAGCAGCACCGCTTTGGTGTTGCCCAGCGAAGCGCATTGACCAAAAAGGCAGATGCGCCTCATGTGCTGGTGATGTCTGCCACCCCTATCCCCAGAACGCTGGCGCTGCTGATGTATGGAGATTTAGAGGTTTCTGTGCT
>JAZRCU010000098.1:0-1863 GCA_045659965.1 Faecousia sp. | reverse complement strand
AAAAAAGAGCGTGTCGTTTGACACGCTCTTTTTTTATTCTTCCATGACATCCATGCTCTGGGGATTTTCCCGGGGATAGGGGAAATACAAATTGATATCCACATTCCCATCAATGCCCGGCACGCTTCCGGTACAGGTGTACTGCCACATATCCACTTTGTAGGGATACTCCATTTCATCGGTGTACATAGCCAGCCAGAAACGATAGTCTGTCAGTTCCTCTAAGTACATTTTCTTTTGGGACTGGTCGGGATTGAAGTAGATCATAGCTTCATGGCCGGCCGCTTCCACAGTCTGGCAAAAGGCCAAGGTATAATCTGTCAGCATTCTGGCATCCACATGATTGTTGCGGGAGTCCTCGCTGACGAGTTCCCAGTCAAAGACCAAGGGCATTTCCAGATCCCAACCCTTCGCGATCTCCAGCGCATAGTTGGCCTCCTCCACCGCCTCTTCTACACTGATAGCTTGGGAGAAGAAGTAGCCGCCCACCTTCAGTCCGGCAGCTTTTGCCCCCTGATAGTTTCTCCGGGCCCATTCGTCCTCAAACAAGAGGCCCTGCACGCTTCCCCGATAGCCCAGCCGTATCATTACAAACTCAAATCCAGCATCTTTCACCTGCTGAAAGTCGATCTCTTTCTGGAAGGTAGAGATATCAATACCCCGGATACTCACATCGGTCAGGCAGGTCAAATAAGGTCCATCGTAGGCAAAATCCATAGGGGTAAATACATTGGCAGAAGGCTCGGGCAAGGTGGTTTCCACCGTAGTGGTCTGGACGGTAGTCTCCTGATTTTCCATCTGCTGGGTTTTTGGCAGCAACAACGCCAACGCCAGCACCAGCACCAATACCACCTCTGCAATCACCACATAAGGCAGCCATTGTTTCATCTTTACAGGCATAGGTCCTCCTTTTAACCGGCAGACTGAATAGGCCGCAAGACGCTATAAGCGTCAAATCGGGTATCGTGCACTTCTGTTAAAAATACTAAGTTGATCAGCGGATCTGTCACACCGGAGTTTTCCGCCACCATCGCAGCTTGTGCCGCTGCCACATCGGTCAAATACAGACGGCTTCTGCCCTCAGGCAGCTGGAAGCCCTCCTGATTATTGATAAAGGACACACCAAAGCTGCCTGTAGCGCAGGAAGTCAGCAATGTTTTCGCTGCAGTATTCAGCGCCTCTGTCTTGTCCCCGGAGAAATTCATATCCTGGGTATCCGGGAAGCAGAAATTGTCAAATACCACCTCGTCAAAGCCCAAAGCCTTCAGCTCTGTAACAATGTCGATCAAATGGGTGATGGTGCCTTGCTTGGTAGGATCCAGCCAGTAGCAATAATCATCATCTGCCCACAAATAAGCGCCGCTTGCCACGTGCAAGCCATTTAATGTGTTGCTCAAGCCAAAGGCATAATCCCGGAAGGCCGGCAGCCGGGCAATCAGATACATGCCCTTTTTGTCCATTTCCTTAATCAATTCATCAATCCCGGCAATATCCAGACTGCTGGGATGATCGTTACTCAAATTGGATGTATAGAAGAACCGGCCCTTGCCGTCCTTTACCTCCAACATCACCGGTGTGCCGGTAGGCAGATTCTTGACGATCTGTTTAAGTCCTGCCAGATCCTCTAAGGCAGCCTTATCGGCATAGTAGCCGATGATCTGGGTCAGATCCTTGGAGGTGTTAATGGCATTCTCGCCCTCATTATAATAAATAGAAACCGTTTCCGACTCCGGCCTCTGGGCAATATTGCCCTCCTGGACTTGGGGGTTTTGACTTTGGTCGATCAGGGCTCCATTCTGTCTTGTGTAGATCACATATCTGCCCAGCCACAAAAACCAGCATAAATAGACCAAAGCGGCGCAA
>JAZRCU010000097.1:0-2085 GCA_045659965.1 Faecousia sp. | reverse complement strand
GTCTTTGAATGAGGGATACTGCTTAAAATGCGCCCGGAGTTTGGGGATTCCCCAGATCGAATCTGCAGTAAAGCAGATGGGATTTTCTGAGGAAGATCTGGATAATCTCACAGACGAGATGAGCAGCATGTTTGGCCAGCCTGACGGCGGCGATGAGGACTCTGATGAGATTGACAGCCAGACTGCAACGTTTCCGTTGCTGAACCAAATGTTTGGTGCCGGAAACTTTCCTGTGAAGAAAGAGCCTGAAGAAAATGGGGAGAAAAAGCAGGAAAAAGGCGAGAAAAAGTCTAAAAAGCATAAGTTTTTAGATAGTTACTGTATGAATTTGACAGGCCGCGCCAGAGAGGGAAAACTGGACAAAGTGATTGGCCGAGATGTGGAAACTGAGCGCGTGGTACAGATTTTAAACCGCCGCCAGAAGAACAATCCCTGTTTGATCGGTGAGCCTGGTGTTGGTAAAACGGCTATTGCCGAAGGCCTTGCGCAACGGATCGCAGCAGGGGATGTGCCCTATAAGCTTCGTGATAAAGAAGTATTTTTGCTGGATCTGACATCCTTGGTTGCCGGTACCCAGTTTAGAGGTCAGTTTGAAAGCCGTATGAAGAGCTTGATCGGTGAGATCAAGGAGTGCGGTAATATCATTTTGGTGATTGATGAGGTCCACAATCTGGTGGGCGCCGGCGATGCAGAAGGCTCTATGAATGCTGCCAATATTTTAAAGCCTGCATTGTCCAGAGGCGAAATTCAGGTGGTGGGAGCTACTACCTTTGCTGAGTATCGCAAGCATATTGAAAAAGATGCGGCTTTGGAACGTCGTTTCCAGCCTGTTTCTGTGGCAGAGCCTACCATTGAAGAAGCCTGCCAGATCATGCAGGGAATTGCTGCTTCTTATGCCCAGTTCCATGGGGTTACTATCTCTCCGGAAATCGCAAGACAGTGCGTTATTTTGTCTGAGCGGTATATTTCCGATCGCTTTTTGCCGGATAAGGCCATAGACCTTCTGGATGAGGCTTGCTCTGATGTAAATCTTCGCTCCAAGGAGATCTCCCGTTTGGCGCAGCTGCGAAAGGAACGGGACGATTATGAACTGGAACTGCGTATGCTCACAGAAGATACAGAAAATGAGCATTATGAGCGCTTGGCGGTGATCCGAAGCAAACTATGTCAGTTGGCTGCGGAAATTGAAGAATTGGAGCGCGTGCCTGCTCCGGCAGTTACCATCGAAAATCTTGCCCGGATCATTGAACTTTGGACAAAGATCCCGGCCAGCAAGATCAAAGCGCAGGAATATATGCAGATCAAGGGCTTGGGTGATCGCCTGAAAACCCATATTGTAGGTCAGGATCAGGCGGTAGAGGCGGTTGCAAAGGCAATCCGTAGAAATCGCGTAGGTATTTCCTTGAAGAAGCGTCCGGTTTCCTTCATTTTTGTTGGTCCTACCGGTGTTGGTAAGACAGAACTTGTGAAGCGCCTGGCTGATGATCTGTTTGATAGCGTGGACTCCTTGGTGCGTATCGACATGTCTGAGTACATGGAAAAGCACGCCATCTCTAAGTTGATCGGCTCGCCTCCTGGCTATGTCGGTTACGATGAGGCTGGTCAGTTAACTGAGAAAATCCGTAGAAAGCCCTATAGCGTGATCTTGTTTGACGAGATTGAAAAAGCTCACCCGGATGTGCTGAATGTGCTGCTGCAGGTGCTCGACGACGGAAGAATTACCGATGCTCAGGGCCGTGTGGTAAACTTTGAAAACACCATCATTGTTATGACCTCCAATGCTGGCTCCGAGGGAAGAGTGGGCGGTCTTGGCTTTGGCAGAACAGAGCAGGATATGGTAAAAGATAAGACCATGTCTGCCTTAAGAGAGTTCCTGCGGCCTGAGTTTATTAACCGTGTGGATGAGATCATTACCTTCAATCATCTGACGGAAGAGAACTTCCTGGGTATTGCGGATATTATGCTGGAGGAACTGAAGGATTCACTGGCAAGCAGAGGCCTTACCATTACCTGGGATGATTCCCTCCGGGATTTCCTTGTGAAACAGGCATTCAGTGTGACCTACGGTGCCCGAAATCTGCGTAG
>JAZRCU010000096.1:0-4095 GCA_045659965.1 Faecousia sp. | reverse complement strand
TTCGTCATCGATGCTGATGTCTGCGTTAGCTGCGGCAGCTGCGTCGACAATTGCCCTGTTGAAGCAATCGTAGAAGAGTGATTCTCCGATTCCGCAATCTGCCTGCGCAGCCGGCTGACCGGTACGCAGGCAGATTTTTTTAAATCAATTATTGGGAGATCTCAATGGAAGTTTTACACAACGGCTTTACTCTGGAACTATCCCCCGGTACATTCCCTTTGAGCACAGATTCTGTGGCCCTGTCCGGCTTCGTCCGGCTGCCAAAAAGTGCCAAAGTGTTAGACCTTGGCAGCGGATGCGGCACGCTAGGGCTGCTCCTTTGCGCCAAAGATCCTGCCTGTCAGGTCACCGGAGTGGAATTAGACCAAACTGCTCACGAAATGGCATTACACAATGCCATAGCTAACAGTATTTCCTGCCGTCTTACCAGTATATGTGAAAACATTTCCAACATCCCCCATTTCATACAAGGCGGCGCTATGACCACCGTGGTATCCAACCCCCCTTATTTTTCCGGTGGTCCTGCCGCAAAGCTTACCCTCGCCAGACGGGACGATCTTTGTTCCATGGACACCTTAATGAAAGCCGCTGCCTGGGCGCTGCAATTTGGCGGTGACTTTTTCTTGGTGCATCGTCCGGAACGGCTGGCTGAGCTATTTGCCTGCGCTGCAAAATATAAATTAGAGCCCAAGCGCCTGCAGCTTTTGCGGCACGCTGAAGCAGGCCCTGTAAGGCTTGTTTTGGTACAATGCCGCAAGGGTGCAAAACCGGGACTTGTTTGGGAGGAAGAATTCCTGTATGATAAAGACGGAAATTCCTCAGCCTACCGCAACCACTTATATCATCTTTGATTGGAGATCATAAAATGGCCGGAATGCTATATCTTGTACCCACTCCTATTGGCAATCTGGGAGACATTTCCATTCGTTGTCAAAAGACTCTGGAGGAAGCAGATTTTATTGCAGCCGAAGATACCCGAGTCACCATAAAGCTGCTAAATCATCTGGGCATTAAAAAAAGCCTTGTCAGCTACTTTGAGCATAACAAGGCGCAAAAAGGAAATATGATTCTTGATCGGATCTTAGCCGGCGAGACCTGCGCATTGGTATCTGATGCCGGCAGTCCCGCCATCTCTGATCCCGGTGAGGATCTTGTAAAGCAGTGCGCAGAGGCTGGTATTACTGTCTGCGCCATCCCCGGCCCTTGCGCAGTAATTACCGCTTTGAGCATCTCCGGGCAAAGCACCGGCAGATTTTGTTTTGAAGGTTTCTTGTCTACTGCGAAGAAAAGCCGCAAGGAGCATTTGGAGTCTTTGAAAAACGAGCAGCGCACCATGGTCTTTTATGAAGCACCCCACAAGCTGTTGGTCACTTTGGAAAGTATGGCCGAGGTCTTTGGCGCTGATCGTCCCATCAGTCTTTGCCGGGAGCTGACAAAGCTTCACGAAGAGGTTGTACGTACCACCTTGGGACAGGCCATTGAATTATACACCCAGCAGCCTCCAAAGGGCGAATTTGTCTTGGTGGTAGCCGGTGCCGAGCCGGAAGAAGCCCCGGCAGCAACTGCCGAAGATGCCGCTAAACGGGTAGCGCAGTTGATGGAGGAAGGCCTAAGCCGCAAAGATGCCATTAAACAGACCACAAAAGAACTAAATCTTCCCAAGAACGTTGTATATGATGCCGCGCTTAATCTGTAACAAAAACAGCACCTTCTTTCGAAGGTGCTGTTTTCATATTCCAACATTTCGGA
This sequence comes from Faecousia sp., assembly GCA_045659965.1. Classification (GTDB taxonomy): domain Bacteria; phylum Bacillota; class Clostridia; order Oscillospirales; family Oscillospiraceae; genus Faecousia. Next base: position 2,346 of record JAZRCU010000096.1, on the reverse strand, counting down.
CATAGCCTTGTTTCAGGAGGGATGGACATGGTTATGAGTTGGATCTTTACAGGTATTTTGATCATCAGCCTGCTCTTTGCTATTTTAACCGGGAATATTTCCCAACTATCTTCCGCCATCCCACAAGGCGCGCAAGCCGGAATTACCCTAGCTATCTCCATTGCCGGGTCAATTTGCCTTTGGTCAGGTGTAGGAAAGCTTTTGGAAGCAACCGGAATTTCCCGGTTTCTTGCCCAATGCCTTTCTCCCCTGTTATCCCGATTGTTTCCATCTACTAAGAAAGACAAAACGCTTGCAGGATTTTTAAGCAACAATATCTGTGCCAATTTATTGGGTCTGGGTAATGCAGCTACTCCCATGGGGATACAGGCAGCCATCCGCTTAAAAGATCCTGACAAACCGGAAATGGCTGGAAAAGAGCTTTGTCGGCTCATTGTATTAAACACCGCCTCCATCCAACTGATCCCAGCCAATGTGGCAGCGGTACGGGCCTCTTTAGGCGCTGTCAACCCCTTTGACATTCTTCCAGCTGTCTGGATCACCAGCTTCACCTCTGCCGGGGTAGGCCTGCTGGCTGCATATTTTCTAGGAAAGTTGTGGAAGCATGAGTGATTATATCATCCCGATTTTTCTGGCGCTGGTCTGCAGTATCGCGCTGAAAAAGCGCACTAGTCCCTATGATCTACTTCTTTCGGGAGCAGCTGACGGATTAAAACTGGTGCTGCAGCTGATACCCACCTTAATTTTACTACTCACCGCTGTGACTATGCTGCGGCAATCCGGCGCCGTGGAAACAATCAGCAAATGGGCCGCTCCGGTTATGGAATTTTTCCACATTCCAAAAGAAACTGCGATCCTAGTGCTGATCCGCCCTATCAGCGGCAGTGCCGCCTTGGCAGTAGGGGCAGATCTCATGGCGACCTATGGGGTCGACTCCCAGATTGGCCGCACGGTGGCTATTATGCTAGGTTCTACAGAAACCACCTTTTATACCATCAGCGTTTATTTTGGAGCTGCCGGAATTAAAAAAACACGCTATACAATCCCGGCGGCGTTGCTGGCTGATCTGACAGGCTTTATCGCAGCTTCCCTGACTGCCACATTTTTGTAAAAAAGAAATGCCACAGACTTTCGTCTGTGGCATTTTTTGAGCAAATAGCAAGAGGGAAAATTAATAGAACTTTCTCTTATTCTTACGGGCAGCTTCAGACTTCTGCTTACGCTTCAGGCTGGGGCTGACATAATGCTCGCGCTTCTTAACTTCGGCAATAACGCCCTCCTTAGCACAGCTACGCTTGAAACGGCGCAGAGCGCTCTCCAGAGATTCGTTTTCCTTTACGCGAATTTCAGACATTGTTTTCCCTCCCTCCGATGGCATCCGGCTATTTCCTGGATGCGTTCAGGGCCTATACAGGCTAGGTTATTATACCCCCAAGACATGAAAATGTCAAGAAAGATTTACTCATTTTTAAGATTATTTTGAATTTATTTACTTAACAATGAGGTTTACAAGCTTATTTTTGACAACAATCGTCTTGATAATGCTGCCGCCATTCTTTTCCAGGAACTTGGCGATCTTTTCATCGGCTAGCACATTCTTCACAACAGTATCGTTGTCCAGATCTGCATCCATCAGCACAGTACCGCGCATCTTGCCGTTGACCTGTACTGCCATGGTGATCTCAGAATCCTTACACTTGTCCTCACTGTAAGTAGGCCAGCTTTCATAAGCGATAGTATTATCGTGGCCCAGAACTTGCCAAATCTCTTCACCCACGTGAGGAATGATACAGGAGATCATCTTAATGAAGCCCTCTGCATATTCTCTGGGGCAGCTGCCCTTCTTGTAAACGCCATTGACAAACACCATCATCTGGGCAATAGCGGTGTTGAAGCCCAAGGACTCAAAGTCCGCCGTGACCTTCTTAACAGTCTGGTGATACAGCTTAGTCAGCTCGCCGTCATCGGTATCGGTGATGTTGCTTTCCTCAGTAAAGAAGTTCCACACACGGTTGATAAACTTCTTTGCACCGGCAACAGCCGTGGTGCTCCAAGGCTTGGAAACCTCCAGCGGGCCCATGAACATTTCGTACAAACGCAGGGTATCTGCGCCATACTCCCGAACAACATCACTGGGATTGACCACGAATTCCGGGAAACGCTTACCCATCTTGATGCCGTTCTCGCCCAGGATCATGCCCTGATGCACCAACTTCTTGAAGGGCTCTTTTACAGGAGACAGACCCTGATCATACAAAAATCTGTTCCAAATTCTGGAGTAGATCAAGTGACCAACCGCATGCTCAGGACCGCCAATGTACAAATCAACAGGCAGCCAGTGCTCCA
>JAZRCU010000095.1:0-4208 GCA_045659965.1 Faecousia sp. | reverse complement strand
CAATGCGTTGTTCCACACCGCCAAATTCTTCGTCAAAAAATGCTTTCAGCATCTGGAGGTCTTTAAAATATCCCCTTGTGCGCTCTTTGTGGTTTTTTGCCTTCAATTCATTTTCAAAATGATCCGAAAGCGCATCCTGTGCCATCATCATGGAATCATCGGAAAGAAACACTTTCCAGAATCCGGGCAAAATAGTATTATTACAAATATAGAATGCATCGGTAGCATGGGTGCTGACCGTACTTTCTACCCAATTGGGGTACTTTTGCGCCAAGTAGTTTTTGTACTCAGTTTTAATCTCTTTAATCTTTTCAGATGTATCCATTTGCATACCTCCAAAGCGGCATTTGTATCGTTATTTCATATTATAGTGGCATTTTCGGCAGAATTCAACCACTTATCCTATGGGCCTCATTATACACGCCAATACACCCACTTTATTGGACTATTTCTTTGATATTTTGGTATCAACCAAGGGCAGCCATTGACGGAGCACCAAAAACAAAGTAAAATAGAAGTAGAAATATTGTGATGGTGTTTGGTAAGTGTGGTCTTATCATGAAACACCTTGACTACACCGGCGAAAGACAATTAATGAAGAGAAATAAAGGGGTATCTAAATGGATTTTACAGGAAAGAAAGTTGTACATAAAGTCTGGGGAAAGGGTGTAGTAGAATCCCATAATCAGCCTTATGTCAAAGTGCAATTTGCGAACGAGTCAAAGATATTGCTATTCCCCGACGCATTCAGAGATGCGATGGTTTTTGCAAACAGTGATGACCAGCACGAACTGCGGCAAATGATTGCAGATCACGAATGGGGAAAGCTGAAAGAGGCAGCGGTGTGGACTGCCAAGGCACCGGAAAAGTCTGCGCCTGTTCAAAGGCGGACAACTTCGTCTACACCCAAGACTCCACGCCCAGTTGAACGCCCCAACATTGTTTTCAAATGCAATTATTGCGATGGCGGAACTAACGAACAGCATATTGGCTATATGGGGCCTTGCTCCGATAAGCTCATTCGGTATAATATCGATAAGGCGCATCACAGCTGGTGTAGTGATGTGGATTGTCCTTGCAGGCGGTATTTAGAAGGCGATATCAATGTGTTTGAGCTTGAGCAAATGTTCCTTAATGGAGATATGGTTTGCTATGAAAGCAAGATGCTGATAGATTGGACTGCCTTTGCCGGTACGGTTCTGAAAGGCGATAAAAAGGACGAACCCAAAAAAATTCGGAACACTCGACTTAACAGTTTGGCAGTGCTGACAACACGGAAGCCACACACAACTGAGGAAGATCGTTTTGTATTTGGCGTATTCTTGGTAGATGACGCTGACGAAGGCGACAGCCGCGAAGCAGGCTTTGTGAAATGTACCTCTGAATATCGCATAGAGCTTGCACCGGACGAGGCGACGCAGATTAAGTTCTGGAACTACCATGCCAATGATACCAAACCCGAAAGAGCGGTTTGGGGTCAGGGATTATATCGGTATATGAACGATATTGAAGCAGCACAAATTCTGCGTGATATTGTTGCGATCAAGCGTATACCTGCGCAGAAGAAATTTGCCGAAGATTTCCTAACCCATTTCTGCAATATTAAGAAAATCAATTTAGAGGAAATTCCTGAGCCAAATGGCGCATTAAAGCGGTAACAAATAAACAGCCACCGCTTTATTGTGCATCTTCTCTTTTTATCACCCGCTAAATACAAACCAAAGCCTGTCAGCTGCATAAAAAATACCTACCCTTATGGGATACCGCGGTATCTGCAAGGGTAGGTTTTTTATGTTTTTAGGGATCAGGCCTTAATGGGCACGGCCACTTGGGTGATGTAATCGGCGCTGTTTTCTCCTCGATTGGGAGGGCCTTCCATGTAAATAGAGCGGAACGGGCCGGCTACTTCAACATTATTTTCCTTCACGTAGGCCATCAGTGCACGGATCGCATGGGCTGTTCCTTCATAAGGTCCGCGATAGTAGATACATAGCGCCGGGCTTTCCGGAAATTCCATGCACTCTGGGCCATCAAAGCTATCCTCTACAGGAATGCAGCACATCAGATCCAGCTTGTCCGTTCGTGCGGACATACGCATGGTAAACATACGGGCCAGCATGGACATTTTTCCCGTACGGGCAGCGGCAATATAGGTATCTCGCAAAACATTTGCCGCTTCAGCAATACTTTCACATTCGTACCGACGGCTGAAGCAAACCTGTCGGGGCAGCATGGTTTTGCGAACTGTCATATCTCCCCGTTTGGCCGCACGCACCTGCAGCATTTGGATGTTACGGTCCAAGGAGGCGCGCAGATCCATCAGCCGTTCTAAGTGGGTATCAATATTTTCTGTATCGTAGTAATATTCCGCCACTTCCTTCAGGGTCAAGCCCAGCTGTTGCAAGGAGCGAATGGATCGGATCTGTGTCATATTATCCGCGGAATAGTAGCGATAACCGCTCTCTTCATCCTTTATGGCAGGAGTCAAAAGCCCCATTTCCTCATAAACAAGCAGCGCTTTCCGGGTGACACCCATGATCTTGGTTACTTCGCTGATTTGGAAGAAAGATCTCAGCCTGACCCCACAGGAGATCGCGCAGACCCTACTGTCCTGTGCGCAAAATACAGAGGGCTATCTTGTCCTGCAAAAGCACTGACCTTGCATGGCCGGTGCTTTTTTAGTTGTTCCTTGTAAAAGATGTTGACATTTCAACAAGCTCTGTATATACTTGAGAAGTTGACATGGCAACAAGTGTTGCAGGGAGGTATCTTATGCTGGAACGTTTCGCGAAATTTTCTCGCTGCCTGTGTCAGATCGACCATTATTGGCATCATCTGGCGGCTGAGGAAATGGCAAGCTATGATTTAAAAAGTCCCCATGTGGTGTACTTAAATGCTTTATATGATGTAGATGCTGAAGGTGTTACCGCTGCCCAGCTGGCTCAGCTATGCGGCAAGAACAAGGCGGATGTTTCCCGGATGATCTGCATTTTGGAAAAGAAAAATTTGGTAAAAAAGGTAGCCACCGGCAGTAATATGTACCGGGCAAAGCTGACCTTGACAGAAGAAGGCAGAAAAGCCGCTCTGCACGTGCGCAAGCGGGCTGCCGTCGCCGTAGAGTTAGCCGGCCGCGGATTAACCGCCCAAGAACGGGAAACCTTTTATAAGGCCTTGGAGCTGATTACCGGGAATTTGCAGCAATTAAGCCAGAAGGGCCTTCCGGAAGAATAAGAAAGAGGTACGCACATGAAAACCAGAATCATTGTTGACTCCACGGCAGATCTTTTGCCCCAGACACAGGAGCGTGTCCACGTTGTGCCACTGACGGTGCATTTCGGTCAGGAGGAATTCCTCGACGGTGTTACCATCGACCATAAGACTTTCTACGAGAAGCTGACCGCAGCCGATGTGCTGCCCTCCACCAGTCAGGCCACCCCTGTAGCCTTTGCCCAGGAATACGAAAAGGCAAAACAAGCAGGAGAAGCTGCGGTGGTGATCACTTTGGCCTCCGCCCTTTCCGGCACATACCAAAGCGCTATGATCGCCGCAGAGGATTATGAAAATATCTATGTGGTCGATAGCGGCTCTGCTGCCATCGGCAGCGGTATTTTGGTAGAGCTGGCGCTGCAGTATTTGGATGCCGGCCTGCCTGCCAAGGAAATTGCAGAAAAACTGGAGCAGGAAAAGGAAAAGCTGGTGATCGTTGCCTTGGTGGACACCTTGGATTATTTGAAAATGGGCGGACGGGTTTCCATGTCTGTAGCCTTTGCCGGTGCGCTTTTGAACATCAAGCCCCTGATCGCTGTGACAGACGGACAGATCCACATGCAAGGCAAGGCCAGAGGCACCAAGCAAGGCAATGGGCTACTGGTGCAGGAAGTGGCAAAAGCAGGCGGCATTGATTACACAAAGCCTGTGCTCTTTGGCTACACCGGTGTATCCGAGGATATGATCTGTAAGTTTATAGAAGATAGCAAGTCCCTTTGGGAGAGCAAGCTGCCCCAAGTGCGCTACACCTCTGTGGGCAGCGTCATCGGCACCCACGCAGGCCCCGGTGCTGTGGCAATCGCCTTCTTTAAAGGATAAATTTTGACATTCTACTTGTGGTAGAGTGGTAATTTGCCGGTGTAGGTAGCATCTTGCCGGACAAGGTGGTATCATAAGACGGTAAAGGAATGAATGCTATGAAAAAACAAACAAAATCCTTG
>JAZRCU010000094.1:0-4630 GCA_045659965.1 Faecousia sp. | reverse complement strand
AAAGAATTCCGTGAGTCGTGGCAGTATGTTCCTGTATATGATACTGTTGTTGGCAATAGGTATTTTTGGTGATCTTTTAGCAGAGATCGTCAAAGCATTGATCCGTATGTTTATATAGGAGGCGCATGATGAGATTAATTATTCCAATATTACTTAATTGCCTTCTTGTTATTTCAGTTTACCTCATTGATAAGTATACCTCTGCCAAAAAACTACCCTATAAAGCAAAGCAAATTATCATTGGTCTTTTGTTTGGTGGAGTTTCCTCCTTTGCGTCAAGCTACGGCGTTGAATGGCTTGGGACAACGGTCAATGTTCGTGATGCGGCACCACTTTCGGCAGGCCTTATTTTTGGTACACCCGCCGGCATTATTTCCGGTCTTATTGGAGGACTGTATCGTTGGTTCTCCGTATATTGGGGTGGCGGTATGTATACACGGCTTGCCTGCAGTCTCGCAACAATTCTTGCCGGTTTTATGGCGGCCGGACTCAGAAAACTGATGTTTGACAACAAAAAGCCTACTTGGAGCTACGGTATCTGCATTGCCGTGGTATGCGAAGTGATCCATATGATCCTGATCTTCCTGACCAATATGGAAAATTCTTCCCAGGCTTTTGAATTTGTCAAGGGCGCCACCGCGCCCATGATGCTGGGCAATTCCATCGCTGTCGGTCTGTCCATCCTGATTGTTTCACTGTTCAGTCATGAGCGCGTTTTCAGAAAGAAAACCTCTGAAGGCATCGCCCATACATTTCAGCGAAGACTTCTCTGCTGTATTGTTGTCGCCTATCTTATTACCAGCACCTTCACACTGATCCTCCAGAACGGAATGGCGCAGATCGAAACGCAGAAAGTGTTTACTGTTGCCATAAATGACATTGAGGCTGCTGTAAGAGAGAAGTCCAATCTGCAACTTCTTACAATTGCGGAGCATGTCAAGCAGGAATACGAAAAAGATCCGACCGTCGTGCTGGAAGGCCTTGCAGAAAAATACGGCATCAAGGAGATCAACATTGTTGCTCCCAATGGCATCATTACAAATTCCACAGAAGCGGACAGTATCAACTATGATATGAATTGCAAAGCGCAATCCAAAGAATTTGTGGACACCCTACGGACGCAGAAATCTTTTGTGCAGGAGTATTCGCTCAGAGGCAAGGATGAATCTGTGTGGAGAAAATATGCTGCTGTAACCCTTTCAGACGGCGGCTTTATTCAGGTGGGCTATGACGCCGCCCAGTTCCACGAGATGCTGAATGAGTTCGTCATTGATGTCACCAAGAACCGTCATGTCGGCACCAGCGGTTTCGTAGCGGTGCTGGACGAGCAGCTCTGCATGGTGATCGATAACGACTATGCAGAAAAGCACATTTCTTCCATCGGCATCGATCCTCCTGAGGAGATGCTGCAGGGGCAAACCGCTACCGCACTGTATAACGCGAATATTGTAGACGGCATCAGCGATTTGAGCGCAGCGTATATGTATGTGTTCAAGTTCGTTGAAGGTTATTGCCTGATCGCGGCTATGCCCGTGGATGAAGCCATGTTCATGCGCGACGCTTCTATGCTGACAAGCATTTTCATGCAGGTACTTATTTTCGCAACCCTCTTCGTGTTTATTTACCTGCTCATTAAGCGCGTTATCATTAATAATTTGAAGAAAATTAACGATACCCTTGCTCGGATTACCGATGGTGACCTGAGTGTAACGGTTGATGTGCGTTCCAATGTGGAGTTTGCTTCCCTGTCTGACGATATCAACTCCACAGTTGCCACCCTGAAGCGCTATATCACTGAAGCCGCCGCCCGCATTGACAAAGAGCTGGAATATGCCAAACAGATTCAGCTTTCCGCGCTTCCCACCAATTTCCCCAACGGAGAAGATTACAAGATTTATGCCCAGATGATCGCGGCAAAGGAAGTTGGCGGCGATTTCTACGATTTCTATAAACTGAATGACACCACCGTGGTTTTCCTGGCTGCCGACGTTTCCGGCAAGGGAATTCCCGCTGCGATGTTTATGATGACCGCCAAGACGATCATCAAAGACCTCGCAGAAAGTGGCATAGCCGTAAACGATATTTTCACGAAAGCAAACGAAAAGCTTTGTGAAAACAACGAATCCGGTATGTTTGTTACCGCGTGGATGGGTATTGTGGACTTGACCACCGGCAATGTAAAAATAGCCAATGCCGGTCACAACCCCCCCCTGCTAAAGCGTGCGGACGGTTCCTTTGAATACCTGAAGGTCCGAGCAGGATTCATTCTGGCCGGTATGGAAGGTGTTCGTTACCGGATTAGCGAAATTACATTAAACCCCGGCGACAGACTGTTCCTTTACACCGACGGTGTGCCTGAAGCTACCAACACAGACAACAAGCTTTACGGCGAGGATCGGCTTCTTTCCTTTATGAACCAAAATGCTTCTATGGAAGCAACAGAACTTTTGCCGGCACTGAAAGCCAATATCGACGAATTTGTAGGTGAAGCACCGCAGTTTGACGATATTACAATGCTGATGTTTGATTACAAGCCGAAAAAAGGAGGTAGCCCTATGACGGGCAAAACTTTCCCTGCCAAAACGGAATCCCTGAATGATGTTCTTGGCTTTGTAGAGGAAACGCTGGAGCGCTTTGCATGTCCCATAAAAATTCAAACCGCTGTCTGCGTTGCTATCGAGGAAGTGTTCGTCAATGTCGCTCACTATGCCTATCCGGAAACGGGCGGCGATATGACCCTTCACATCGGTTTTGACGAGGACAGTCGCACGATTACTTTCCGTATGACGGACAAGGGCATTCCTTTTGATCCGCTGCAGAAGCCTGATCCGGATATCACACTCTCCGCGGAAGCGCGTGATATCGGTGGCCTCGGTATCTTTATTGCCAAGAAAACCATGGATTCCCTTAGCTACGCCTACGAAAACGGAGAAAACATTTTAACCATGCTGAAAAAGTTATAAGGAGATTTGCTGCTATGACTATCGAAATCAAAAAGAACGCAACCGAAACCATCATTGAGATCGTGGGAAGACTTGATACCATCACCGCCCCCGCACTGGACAAAACCATTCATGAGGATATCGGCGATACCAAGAATCTTATCCTTGACGTAAAAGGTATGGAGTACATCTCCAGCGCAGGCCTGCGCGTGCTGCTGGGTGCGCAAAAGAACATGCAGAAGATCGGTTCTATGAAGGTCATTAACGTTTGTGAAGCGGTTATGGAAGTCTTTGAAATGACCGGTTTCGCCGACATTTTGGTGATTGCGTAACGGCGCTTGTAAGCGGAACAACTTGTGTTTGAAATGGAGAAGAAAAAAATGGATGTTACATACCGTGTAGATAAAGATATTCTGTACATCGCCGTCGCGGGCAGAATCGATGCTGCCAACGCAGCCGCAGCAGAGGAAAAGATCTTCGGCATTAAGAAAGAAAATCCCGGCAAGCATATTGTCGTGGATGCGGATAGCCTGGAGTACATCTCTTCTGCCGGTCTCCGCGTGATTTTGAGGCTCAGAAAAGAAGAGCCCAAGCTGGCGATCATCAATGTCGCTTCCGATGTTTACGAAGTTTTTGATATGACCGGTTTCACCGATATGGTCACTGTGGAAAAGGCATATCCCAGAATGAGCGTGGATGGCTGCGAATTTATCGCCCAGGGCGCAAACGGTGCCGTTTACCGCTATGATGACGAAACGATCATCAAAACCTACTTTGCCAAGGACGCGCTGCCTGAGATCAAGCAGGAGCGTGAAAACGCAAGACGCGCCTTTATCCTGGGCATCAACACCGCGATCCCCTACGGTATCGTCCGTGTAGGCGACAACTACGGCACTGTTACCGAGCTGCTGAACGCCACCAGCGTTACCAAGCTGATCCGCGCCAATCCGGACGATATGTCCCAGGCGGCAAAGTATTACATTGACATGCTCAAGGCCATCCATTCCATTGAAGGCGAAGAGGGGGAGCTGCCTGACATGAAGGAAACCGCGCTTGCCTGGGCTGATTTTGTAGCGCCCCATCTTCCGGAAGCGCAGGCAACAAAGCTGCGCAGTCTGATTGAATCCGTTCCCAAGAAAAACTCCCTGATGCACGGTGACTATCACACCAATAACATCATGGTGCAAAACAGCGAGCCTCTGCTCATCGATATGGATACCCTTTGCATGGGCCATCCCGTATTCGAACTAGGCTCCATGTTTAACGCGTTCCTCGGTTATTCCGAGCTTGACCACCAGGTAACCATGAAGTTCTTCGGTTATACCCACGAATCTGCCGCAAAGTTCTGGGATATGTCTCTTAAAATGTATCTCGGCACCGATGATGAAGCGGTGTGCAGAAGCGTTGCCGAGAAGGCAATGATCATTGGCTACACCCGCATGCTCCGTCGCGCGATTCGCCGTCCCAACGAGGCTGAGAGCCCCGCAAAAATCGCAAGATGTAAGGAAATGCTGGCAGAGCTTCTGAGCAAGGTCGATACTCTGGTTTTCTGATCATCCGGTAAAACGGTGAAATCTGCGGTTTTCCCTGCCTTTTAAGGGATTTTTTCTGATCTGCGGTCTTACCCTGATCTGGTCGGTTGGGATTTGTCCCATCCGCCTTGGTAAATACGCAAAGTCCGGCAGCCT
>JAZRCU010000093.1:0-23137 GCA_045659965.1 Faecousia sp. | reverse complement strand
CATGTCTCCATGAGGCGAGTGCGCTCTTACCGCACTTTTTCACGCTTACCGCCTTGCGGCGGCGCCATCTTTCTGTTGCACTTGTCCTAGGGTCACCCCCGGCAGGCGTTACCTGTTATCCTTGCCCTGTGGAGCCCGGACTTTCCTCACCTGGGCGCTTTCGCAGCCCAGCCGCGGCTGTCCGACCTGGTCGCGGAAATATTGTACTGCATGCACAGAAAATTGTCAAATGTATTCCGAAAAAACAGGGTGTTTTGGTGAAAAAACCTAAGAAAAATTCTGCGCTTCCCGGAAATTGCTTGCAAATTATCCTAGTAACGGCTATACTAACCATAAGAATAAGGGGGCTTTTGCTATGGAAAAATTTGATGGCTATTTTCAGAGCCTTGTGGGAAAAGAAATTGTTGTATTGGGATTGGGTGTAAGTAACCGCCCGCTGGTAAGGTTGCTGCTGGAATATGGTTGTAAGGTCACCGGCTGTGACCGGACACCCAGAGAAAAATTAGATCAGGAAGTGCTGGAACTGGAAGCTTTGGGCTGCAAGCTTCGGGTAGGAGAAGGATATCTTGATGGTTTGACTGCCGATGTGGTATTCCGTACCCCCGGTATGCACCCCGGAATTCCTGCTTTGGAAAATTTGCGTCAGCAGGGCGCTCAGGTAACCAGCGAGATGGAAGTGTTTTTTAGCCTCTGTCCTTGCCAGATGATCGCGGTTACAGGCTCCGACGGAAAGACCACCACCACTACCTTGATCTCGGAACTTCTGAAGGCAGAGGGAAAAACCGTGTGGCTGGGCGGCAATATTGGAACACCTTTGCTTCCTTTGTGCCGCCAGATGAAACCGGATGATTTTGCTGTGGTGGAGCTTAGTTCCTTCCAATTGATGGATATGACCCATAGCGCCCAAAGAACGGTAGTGACCAATGTTGCACCGAACCATTTGGACGTGCATAAGGATATGGATGAGTATGTCCAGGCTAAAAAGAATGTGTTTGCGTTTCAGGATGCCCGGGGACTTTTGGTGGTCAATGCAGATAACGAGATCACCGCTGGCTTTGTAGGTAACGGAACAACCCGGCAGTTTGCCCGGGTTGGGAAGTTGGCGAAAGGTGTTTGCCTCAATGGGGATATGATTTGCCGGGATGGTGTTCCTGTGATGGACAAAAAGGATATCCTTTTGCCCGGTGAACATAATGTGGAAAATTACATGGCTGCGATCCTGGCGGTAGAGGGGCTGGTCAGCGACGATACTATTTGTAAGGTTGCCAAGACTTTTGGCGGCGTAGAGCACCGCATTGAGTTAGTCCGGGTAAAGGATGGTGTGCGTTTTTATAACGACTCTATCGCATCTTCTCCCAGCCGTACGATTGCCGGACTAAAGAGCTTTCCGGAAAAAGTGTTGCTGATTGCAGGCGGCTATGATAAGCAGATCCCCTATGACGTGTTAGGACCTGAGATCTGCCAGCACGTGAAAACGGTGTATCTCAATGGCGCAACAGCGCAGCAGATCCGTCAGGCGGTGGAAGCTGCTCCTGAGTATCAGCCCGGAGCCCCCAGAATTGTGATGTGCCGGGACTTTACAGAGGCCGTCACAGTCAGCGCAGCGGAAGCAGAAGCCGGTGATGTGGTGCTTATGAGCCCTGCCAGTGCAGCGTTTGACCAGTTTAAGAACTTTATGGAGCGTGGCAAGTACTTCAAGAAAATGATTATGGAGTTGTAAATATGAAAGCAAACGTGTTTACAAAAGGCGCACGGAAACTGCTAAAGCTGAAAAAATGCGGTGCGGTGCTGGTGGCAGCCGGCTCGGCGTCCCGGATGGGCGGTATCGACAAAGTCATGGCCTCCTTACAGGGTGAGCCTATGATCTTAAAGACAGTCCGCGCCTTTGCCCAGAGTGATGTGATCAAGGAAATTGTGATCGTTACCCGGCAGGATCTGATCCAGCCGATCATGGAACTGTGTCGGGACTTTCCCAAGGTGCAGGCAGTGGTTGCCGGCGGCAGCAGCCGCCAGGAGTCTGTGGAGATTGGCCTGCATACATTGTCTAAGGATATAAAGTTAGCGGCAATTCACGATGGCGCAAGACCGCTGATTTCTCAGGAAGTGATCGACCGTACAGTGCGCGCTGCCAACACCTATGGGGCAGCTGCCCCCGGTATCCCGGTAAAAGACACGATAAAGGTTACCCAAGGCGGTGTGATCACGGCCACACCTGACAGAAGCAAGCTACGGGCGATCCAGACTCCGCAGGTAATCGATGTTGATCTGTTAAAGGGTGCGTTGGAAAAGGCGCGCAAGGATAAAGCAGAGGTGACAGATGATTGCTCTGCGGTAGAGCGCTTGGGGATGTCTGTGAAGATCGTAGAAGGCGATGAGCGGAATTTGAAGGTCACTACCCCTATGGACTTAAAGATCGCCCAGATGTTATTGGAGGAACTGTAATGCGAATTGGACACGGATATGATGTGCATAGATTGGTGCGGGACAGAGCCTTGATATTAGGCGGCGTAGCCATTGATTATGCTTTAGGTTTAGATGGTCATTCCGATGCGGATGTGCTGTTGCACGCGGTTTCTGATGCTTTGCTGGGGGCAGCGGGCTTGGGGGATATCGGCAGACATTTCCCGGATACCGACCCTACCTATAAAGGCGCTGACTCAGGAATTCTTCTTGCTCAGGTAGGACAAAAGCTCCGGGCGGCTGGCTATCGTGTGGAAAACATTGATGTCACAATGATCGCCCAGAAACCGAAGCTGAAGGATCACATTGGACAGATGGAGAAGAATATTGCGAAATTTCTGGACATTTGCGCTGATCGGGTGAATGTAAAGGCCACTACCGAGGAACGACTGGGCTTTACCGGCGATGGCAGCGGTATGGCATGCCATGCGGTGTGCTTGCTGGAAAACTTATAAAACTACACACTTTCGACCTCCCGGGCATAGATTGACCCGGGAGGTTTTTGTTATGGATGAATATTGGATCACATTTTCCTCTATCACTCCGGCGCAGCGGGGCGAGGGAGTTTTGAAAAGAAACAGGATTTTTTGCAGCCTGCGGCGCACCCCCAGATGGATGGAGGCAAAGGGCTGCGGTTATAGTTTGCAAGTGCGGTCGAAAGATTGGGAATTTTCCGTAGCAATTCTGAAAAACGATCATATTAACTTTAGAAAAGTTTATAAAATGCGACCGGATGGACAGGGGGAAGAGGTGCAGATTTCATGATATATCTTGACCATGGCGCGACCTCATTTGTAAAACCTGCGCAGGTGGAAGCTGGGGTGATCCGGGCGCTTCATCGCTGCGCAAACCCCGGACGAGGAGGATACCGCCAATCTATGGAAGCGGCCAGAGTGGTATACCGATGCCGGGACCGCGCAGCACAGCTGTTTTCCTGTCAGCCAGAGCAGGTGGTATTTACTGCCAACTGTACCCAAGGATTAAATGCGGCTATTTTTTCTTTATTTTCTCGGGGGGATCGGGTAGTTATCTCCGGATTTGAGCATAATGCAGTGCTGCGCCCCTTGCATGCGATAGGGGCAGAAGTAATCGTAGCCGGACGGAAGCTGTTTGATTGGGAAGATACGTTGGCTGCGTTTCAAAGGGCGTTGGAGCAAGGTGTAGATGGGGCGGTGTTTACCCATGTATCCAACGTCTTTGGATATATTCTGCCGGTTATGCAGTTAGCAGATCTATGCCGCCGGTATGAGGTGCCGTTTGTGATAGACTGCGCCCAGTCTGCCGGGATGCTGCCCATTGATTTTAATGCCTTGGGGGCAGAAGCGATTGCTATGCCCGGGCACAAGGGTTTGCTAGGCCCACAGGGGACGGGAATACTCCTTTGCAAGGATTTGATGAAGCCTCTGTGTTACGGCGGCACCGGAGGAAATTCTCAAGATCGGCAGATGCCTCAGTTTTTACCGGATGGTATGGAGGCCGGGACGCTGAATGTTCCCGGGATTGCGGGATTGTCAGAGGGATTGCGGTATCTTATCCATCGTGGGGTTACAGATGTAGGGAAACAGGCGGCAGTGCAATGCAAAATTTGTGCCAGAGAACTGACCAATACGGGTTATCAAGTGTTTTCCGGAGAGCATCAGTTATCAACTGTGAGCTTCGTGCCGGATACAGACTGTGAGCTTTTTGCAGAGGCCCTTTCCCAGAAGGGGATTGCGGTGCGTGCGGGACTGCATTGTGCGCCTTTGGCCCATGAGAGTGCAGGCACATTACAGACGGGAACTGTGCGGATTAGCTTTGGGCACGATGCCCAACTTTTTCAAACAAAAAGTCTTTTAAAAGCGGTGCGGCAGATAGGATAATTTTCGAAATATTTTCTCAATTCCTATTGCTATCGGAGGGCAAATCCGCTATAATAGAATAGATAATAGGCTAGTTATGCCAATGTCACAAAAGATACGTAGAAATGAGGTTGAAAGGGACTATGGAATACTTGCGTTCAATTATGGAAAATTTGCCTGTGATGCAATGGATAGATCTGTTAGATATCGCGCTTGTAGCCTTTTTAATCTATAAACTCTTGCCTGTTTTTCGATCCACCGGTACAGGTAGAATTGCCTGGGTAGTGGCGATTGTTCTGGTGGTCACTTGGCTGACAGGTGAGATTGGTTTAAATACTTTGAACTTCATTTTAAGTCAGGTGCTGGCTGTTGGTTTGATTGCCATTGTGATCTTGTTCCAGCCGGAATTGCGCCGGATGCTTGACCATATGACCAATATCAAGCTTAAGGAATTTTTGCTCTCCCAGAAAACATCTCAGGAGATGATCCCTGCCATTGAGCAAACAGTTCGCGCTTGCGAAGTTATGAGTCGGGAACGGGTGGGTGCACTGATCGTGTTTAGCCGTAATAGCCCTCTGGAAGAGTACTTTAAAACAGGTACGATGATTGATGGCGCGGTATCTGAGCAGTTGATCCGCAATGTGTTTTTTCCCAAGGCATCGCTGCATGATGGCGCGATCATTATCCGGGATAATAGAATTGCTGCAGCAGGCTGTGTGCTGCCCTTGTCTGAAAGCGTGCGTATTAATGCAGATTTGGGTACACGGCATAGAGCTGCTTTGGGTATAAGCGAGGTTTCTGATGCTGTGGTTGTGATTGTATCGGAGGAGACCGGCGCGATCTCTGTGGCTGTGGGCGGCATGCTCAAGCGGCACTTGGCACCTCAAACTCTGGAGCGGCTATTGCGTAACGAGTTGTGTCCGGAAGAGCCTGTTCAGGAAGAGAACCTGGTGCTGAAGCTTCGCCAAAAACTGCAAAAAAAGGAGGGCAAGGACAATGAAAAATAAGCTGCTGACTGCGCTGATTTCCATCGTCGCTGCCTTGGGCCTTTGGTTTTATGTGGTGACAGTGGTCAGCCCAAACTCTGATAAGGTGTTTACCAATATCCCGGTAATGCTGCAAAGTGAAGTTTTGCTGCAGGAACGGGGATTGATGATCACCGGAATGAACACAGACAATGTAACGCTGCACTTAGAAGGCAGCCGTATGGATCTGAATAAGTTAAGCAGTGCCAACATTACCGTGACAATGGATGTTTCCAAGATCTATGAGCCGGGTGTTCACCAGCTGACGTATTCTCACTATTTCCCCGGTGATGTGGCTTCCAATGCCATCAACGTACTCAGTAAGACCCCGAGTACGATCACAGTGGAAGTGCAGGAGAGAATTAGTAAGGACGTGCCTGTGGTCGTGGAGTACAACGGCTCTCTGGCACAGGATCTGATTGCGGATAAGGAGAATAAGGAACTAAGCACAGAAACGGTGAATGTGACAGGTCCGAAATCTGTAATTGACCAAATCCATAGTGCACAGATCCAGGTGGATCTGAACGGCCGCAGCGAAAGCTTCAGCGAAGTATTTGCCTACACCCTTTGTAATGAACGCAATCAGCCGGTGGATGTAAAGTCCGTGACAACCAATGTGGAGGAAATCACACTGACGCTGAAGATCATGCGTGTGAAGGAACTGCCGCTGGAGGTAGAGATTGTTTACGGTGGCGGTGCAACCGCTGATAATACGACTGTTACGGTAGAGCCGTCGTCTATTTGGATTTCCGGAAGCGACAGTGTACTTGCCGGATTGGACAAGCTGGTGTTAGGTACAGTAAATCTGGCAGAACTGACTGCAGATGAGACCTTGCAGTTTGCTATAAAGCTGCCGGAGGGCGTGACCAATGAGAGCGATGTGACAGTCACAGAGGCTGCAGTAAATGTGAGCTTTGAAAACCTGAACACAAAAACGATCACCCTGAAATCGGATTTCCAAGTGATCAATAAGCCTGAAAATGTGGAAATTGAACTGTTGACCCAAGCTTTGGAAGTGCAGATCCGTGCTGCGGAGGAAGAACTGGAGAAGGTAAAACCGGAAGATTTCAAAGTCGTGGTAGACCTAGCGGGTGCACAACAGGGAACAGCCAAGCTGAAGGCGGATATTACCTGCATAAACGAATTGGTTGGCATTGTGGGTACTTACACAGTTTCCGTTACATTGACCCAGGGAGGATAACATGGAACAAACTGTCAGAGTAGTCAGTACAAAACCGGACGGTACCGCTCAGGTACTCCATGTTCGGCAGAGTGCTTGCTCCGGAGATTGTCACAAATGCTCCGGTTGCGGTGCGGTACAACAGAAAATGCTGCTGACAGTAAACAACCCTATCCATGCCAAGCCGGGGCAGCTGGTAACGATCCGGGCGCAGTCCGGGCCGGTGCTATTAGCGGCAGCGGTGTTGTATCTCCTGCCGCTGGCAACGTTTTTCCTAGGATATTTGGTGTTAAACACGGCCATAGGCGGATGTGTAGGGTTTGTAATGGGTATTCTTTTGGCTGTGGTTTATGACCGCAAGGTGCTAAGCAAGAAAAAGACCGTATATACAATTACCGGATTTGATCAAGTATACACAGATCTGGATAAAGGGGATAATGACCTTGATTAAAAGTATGACTGGCTACGGCCGTGCCGTAGAAAATGTGAATGGTAGAGAGTTTACTGTAGAGCTTCGCTCTGTGAACAACCGGTATCTGGACTGTTCTGTTCGGTTGCCCCGGATGTTGTCCTTTGCAGAGGATGCAGTGAAGCAGGCAGTAAAAGCGTCTGTGTCCAGAGGCAAAGTAGATGTATATATCTCTGTACGTAGCGAAGGCGGCGACGAGACAAAGGTGACCCTGAACGCTCCTGTGGTGGAAGGATACCTTGCAGCCATGGAACAGATGGTGGCGGACTTTGGTGTAACAAAAGAAATCACCACAGCCGCGCTGTCTCGCTTGCCTGAGGTGTTTCTGATGGAAAAGCCCCAGGTGGATGAGGAACAGCTGCAGTCTGACCTGATGGCAGTAGTGGCCCATGCGTTGGAGAGCTACGATGCTATGCGCTGCACCGAAGGACAGGCTCTGGATAAGGACTTAAGATCCCGGGGCCAAACCATTTTGGAACTGGTATCGCAGGTGGAAGCAGGCAATGCCCAGACAGTTGTGGATTATCGTGCACGGCTGGAAAGCAAACTCCGCGAGGTGCTGGCCTCTACCACCATTGATGAAAGCCGAATTTTGACTGAAGCTGCGATCTTTGCAGATAAGGTTGCTGTGGATGAGGAAACTGTGCGTCTGCGCAGTCATCTGGAACAGATGAATACTATGCTTACCACCGGTGGTGCAGTTGGCAGAAAGCTGGACTTTTTGCTTCAGGAGATGAACCGGGAGGCCAATACCATTGGTTCGAAATGCACCGATGTAAAGCTTGCCCGGATCGTTGTGGATATTAAGGCTGAGCTGGAGAAGATCCGGGAACAGACCCAGAACATCGAATAAGGGGACTGTTATGAAGCTGATCAACATTGGTTTTGGAAGTATGATCGCTGCCCACAGACTGCTGGCAGTGGTTGATCCTGACTCTGCGCCAATTAAGCGTGTTGTTCAGGAAGCAAAAGAACGGGGGATGCTGATTGATGCCTCCTACGGTAGAAAGACAAAGGCTGTGATCTTGATGGACACGGACCATGTGATCTTGTCCGCGCTGACACCGGATATGATCCATACCCGGTGGAACGACAAAGAATCTCAGCAGAAGGAGGAGACAGATGCCTAAGGGTAGATTATTTGTGATCTCCGGTGCTTCCGGTGTTGGAAAGAGCACGGTGCTTTCCCGGGTTATGGACCAGAGAGATGATTTGCGGTTTTCTGTTTCTGCAACTACCAGAAATCCTCGCCCCGGTGAGGTAGACGGAGAAAGTTATTACTTTGTGTCAAAAGAAACATTCCAGGATATGATCGCCCGGGATGCCTTTGTGGAGTATGATGCCCACATGGATAATTACTATGGCACACCCAAGCAGCAGTTAGATGAAAAACTGATCTTGGGCAGCGTGATTTTGGACATAGAGCCCAATGGAGCTTTTCAAGTGAAAAAAACCTGCCCTGAGGCAGTGCTGATCTTTATCACACCGCCCTCTACAGAGGAATTGGAGCGGCGGCTGCGTTCTCGGGGAGATACCTCTGAGGAGCAGATCCGCCTGCGGCAAGAACGTGTGGCTTGGGAGATCGCTCAGAGTGAGCACTATGATTACATTGTTGTCAATGATCAGGTGGAAGCCTGTGCAGAAAAAATATTAAATATCATTGCCGAAAAAACGGCATGAATTGGAGGAAATGAAATATGTTATACCCCCCTGTAGCAGATTTGCTGAAGAATGTAGATAGCCGTTATTTGCTGGTAAATGTGGTAGCCCAGCGTGCTCGCCAGATTTCCCAGGAAGCTGAGGAACTGCAGGAAGAGCTGACCGAAAAGCCTGTGACCTTGGCAATTCGTGAGGTTGCAGAAGGCAAGCTCACCGCATCTTTGAAGGAAGAGTATCAGAAATAATAACTGGCGAAATGCCGGATAAGGAGGGGCTGTATGATTGCTAAAATTGCTGTGGATGCGGCAAATTTTGCCATTGACAAGCCCTATTCTTATTTTGTGCCGGATAAGATATCGGTGCAGCCCGGTGTTCGGGTGCAGCTGAGCTTTGGCAGAGGTAACCGATCCACAGAGGGTGTGGTGCTGTCTGTGATGCCGGGAAGCGAGGAGGGCCTGAAGGCAATCACCGCGGTGTTGGATGAAACCCCGGTGCTGTCTGATACCATGCTTCATCTGGCGGCCTTCATGCGTGAGCGGTATTTTTGCACATTCTATGATGCTATCCGCACCATGCTGCCGGCAGGCCTGTGGTTTCACACCCGTCAGGTATTCTTGCTTACTCAAGATCGTTCTTGGAAGGAAAAGACCATTCGTAATCCCTTGGCCAAAAATATTCTGACCTTTTTAGACGACTGCGGTGGCGAGGCGACAGAAACGGCTTTGGATGCCTTGTGTCAGGACCCTGATAGCTTGGAGCAAGCCTGCAAATATCTTCTTGGAAAAAAATGGATCACCTGTCAGGTGGCATATACGCGAAAAGCAACAGATAAAACCCAAAAGATTGCCACATTGGCAGTCCCGGCGGAGGAGGCTTTGGTTTTTGCGGCCTCTCGTCCAAAATCTGCAGCCCTGCAAAAAAGTGTGCTGGAGCTGCTTTGCACTACGGGAAGCGCCTCTGTAAAAGAGATTTGCTATTTTACCGGTGCGAAGAACGCCACCATCAAACGGTTGGAAGAACTGGGTTATGTGGAACTGTTTGAAGAGCCGGTGCTTCGCTGCCGCCAGATTCAGCCCCAAAAGCTGGATGGACCGCTGGTGCTGAACCGGGAGCAACAGGAAGCCTTTGATGGATTGACTGCACAAATGGCACAGCAAAATCCCGGGGCGGCGCTGCTTTACGGCGTTACCGGCTCTGGAAAAACATCTGTGTATATTTCCTTGATCCAAAAGACCTTGGAGCAGGGAAAGCAAGCGGTACTTTTAGTGCCGGAGATCGCTTTGACACCTCAGCTTCTGGGGTTGATGGCCGCCTACTTTGGTGACCGGGTAGCGGTGCTTCATAGCAGCCTTCCCACCACAGAGCGTTATGACCAATGGAAACGAATCCGAGCAGGGGAGGCTACCGTGGTGGTTGGCACCCGCTCTGCTGTGTTTGCTCCGTGCCCGAACCTAGGTCTTATGATCTTAGATGAGGAACAGGAACATTCGTATAAATCCGAAAATGTCCCCCGGTATGATGCTGCCCAGATCGCGCTGTGGCGCGGCAATCGGGAAAAGTGCTTAGTGCTGTTTGGCTCTGCTACTCCTTCGGTGCAGACGATGTTCTATGCCAAATCCGGCATTTATCAACTCTACACCTTGAAAAATCGGTATAACGGCCGGGAGCTTCCTAAGGTGGAGATCGTGGATATGCGCCAAGAGCCAAAAATGGGCAATGGCATGTCTGTGAGCTATCATCTGCAGGATGCCATCGGAGAAACCAACAATGAAAATAAACAGACTATTCTGTTTTTAAATCGCCGCGGCAACAGTCGTGCGTTGGTTTGCGTAGATTGCGGCAATGCACCGGAATGTCCCCGGTGTAATGCCAGACTTACTTATCATAGCGCAAACAGCCGTATGATGTGTCACTATTGCGGCTATTCCCAGTCGGCTGCTGACCGCTGCAGCTGCGGTGGGCGGTTAAAACAGGTGGGCACCGGAACACAAAAGGTGCAGCAGGAGCTGCAAAGCCTGTTTCCGGGAATGGAAGTGCTGCGTATGGATGCAGATACTGTCAATGCCACCAATACCCACGAGATGATCCTTGAGAAATTCAAGCAGGAAAAGATCCCTGTGCTTTTGGATACGCAAATGGTTGCTAAGGGGCTTAATATGCCAGACGTTACTTTAGTGGGCGTTTTGGATGGAGATCTGAGCCTGTATACTGATAGCTACCGGGGCGCGGAGACCACCTTCAACATGTTGACCCAAGTGGTGGGTAGAGCAGGCCGAGGTGATGTTGCAGGCCGGGCTGTGATCCAGACTATGGTGCCGGAGCATCAGGTGATCGGTTTGGCGGCAAAACAGGATTATGACGGATTTTACGATTTGGAGATCGCTCTGCGTAAAATTCAGCAATGTCCGCCCTTTGGTGATCTTGCCACGGTGACTTTTACCGGAGAGGATGAAGGTAAGGTCATACGGGGCGCAACCAAGTTCCGGGATAGCTTGCGCAGATGCTTGAGTCTTGTGGAATATAACGCTACAAACTGTGCAGTTTTAGGCCCGGCGCCATGCCCAGTACCTAAAATAAATTTCAACTATCGTTATCGGCTGACACTTCGCTGCCGAATGGATAAGCCTCTTCGTCAGCTGCTTGCCCATTTGCTGCGGCAGTTCTCTCAAGACCGGGAGAATCGCAATGTCACAGCCTTTATTGATGTGAATGGATACGATTAAACCCAAATAGAGGAAATGAGGAAACAACAATGGCAATGCGTAAAATTTTAACAGATGCAGAGCCTGCTTTGCATAAGGTTTGCAAGAGTGTGGTAGACTTTGACAAGAAACTGCATAACTTGCTTGATGATATGAAAGAAACCTTGATCGACTCCGGTGGAGTAGGTCTGGCAGCACCGCAGGTTGGCATTTTACGCCGGGTGGTGCTGGTGGATATCGGGGAGGAGATCATCGTGATGATCAACCCCACCTTGGTGGAAGTAGACGGCGAACAGGAAGGTCCTGAGGGCTGTCTTAGTGTTCCCGGTAAGTACGGCTTGGTAAAGCGTCCTTACTATGCCAAGGTCCGCGCTCAGGATAGAAACGGTGACTGGTATGAGGCTGAGGGTGAGGAATTGATCGCCCGGTGCTTCTGCCATGAATTGGATCATCTGGATGGCATTATTTACACTGAGGTAATGGAACGGTTCTTAACAGAAGAGGAACTGCAGTTCGAGGAATAAATTTGGAGGAAAGCCCATGCGGGTCGTGTTTATGGGTACGCCGGATATCGCGGCGACTTGTTTGAAGAAAATTATTGCAGATGGCTTCAACGTGGTGGGTGTCTATACCCAACCGGATCGTCCGAAGAATCGGGGTATGAAATTGGCCTATTCTCCTGTAAAGGAAGTGGCATTGGCAAATGATCTGCCTGTATTTCAGCCGGAGAATTTCCGGGAAGAAGAAACGGTAGAAGCCTTGCGGCAGTTGCAGCCGGATGTGGTAGCTGTGGTAGCTTACGGACGGATTTTGCCGCAAAATGTGCTGGATGTACCCGGTAAGGGTTGTATCAATATCCATGCCAGCTTGCTTCCTGCCTATCGTGGCTCTGCTCCTTATCAGTGGGCGGTGCTGGATGGTTTGGAGGAGACCGGCGTTACGGCCATGTATCTGTGTCGGCAGATGGATGCCGGCGATGTGATTGATATTGCAAAGACACCTATCGGCCCGGAGGAGACAGCTGGAGAGCTGTTAGATCGCTTGGCGGTGTTAGGCGCAGATCTGCTCAGCCGCACCTTAACAGCCATTGCAGAGGGCACAGTAACTTCTACACCTCAGGACGAGTCATTGGTGAGCTATGCGCCTATGCTGGATAAGACCATGTGTCCTATCGACTGGAATAAGACTGCCCGTCAGGTGCATAACCATATTCGCGGCATGCATCCCTGGCCTGTGGCGACGGCAGAACTTGCCGGAACTCGGTTTAAGATCCACAGCGCAGCGGTGATCGAGAAGGATCATCAGGCAGCGCCCGGCACGATTTTAGAATTGACAAAAACCGGTCTGCAGGTTGCCTGCGGACAAGGTGTGATTGAGATCCGCGTGTTACAGGCAGAAGGCGGAAAGCGGATGGCTGCGCCGGATTATTTCCGGGGACATCCTTTGGAGATGTAAACCATGAATGCAAGAGAAACAGCGCTGAATGTACTGATCGCCTGTCGTCGGGATGGGGCATGGTCCAATGGCGTATTAAAAGAATACACCCAAAAGGCAGGCCTTGATCGTCGGGAGGCAGCGCTGGCTGCAAGATTGTGCTATGGAGTGCTGCAGAACAGGGGAAAGCTGGACTTTTACCTGTCTCAGCTGCTTACCGGACGGCTGAAGGACCTGCATCCTGCAGTCCGGGATATTCTCCATATGGGCTTATATCAGCTTTATTTTATGGACAAGATCCCCGAAAGCGCAGCAGTAAATGAATCGGTAAACTTAGCGAAGCAGTACTGCAAGAAGCAGAAAAATGCTTCCGGCCTGATTAATGGCGTTTTGCGTAACGCTGTTCGAAACAAAGATAGCCTGAAAGCACCGAATGCTTGGGATACCAAGTATAGTCATCCCCAGAAATTGATCGACCTGCTGATTTTATCCGTAGGGAAGCCCCAGATGGAGGGTATGCTTCAGGCTAATAACGAAGTGCCGCCCATTGTGATACAGATCAACACCAAAGCTGCCAGCTGCCAAGAGGTTGTGGCCAGCTTGGAAGGTCAGGGAGTAACAGTTACACCCCATAAATGGCTTGCAGATTGTTTTGTGCTATCCGGCACAGGGGATTTAGAGAAGCTGGAGGCCTTTGAAAAAGGCTGGTTTTATGTACAGGACGCAGCGGCTAAGCTTAGTGTGCTGTGCGCCCAGATCCCTGAAGGGGCGAAGGTTTTGGATTGCTGCGCAGCTCCCGGCGGCAAAAGTTTTGCTGCCGCCATTTGCGGTGCGGGGCAAATCACATCCTGTGATATCTATCCCCATAAGATCTCTGTAATGGAAGCTGGCGCAGAGCGTCTGGGCTTTGATAATATTACTTGTCTGTGTCAAAGCGCAGCGGAATTTCGTCCGGAATGGGATAAATCCATGGACGTGGTGATTGCAGATGTACCTTGTTCCGGATACGGTATTATCCGCAAGAAGCCGGATATCCGCTACAAAGACCCGGATACCATGCTGGAACTGCCCCAATTACAGTTACAGATATTACAGAATCAAGCCAGATATGTAAAACCCGGCGGTGTGCTATTATATTCTACTTGTACATTGTTAAAACGGGAAAACGAAGATGTTGTAGCATCTTTTCTAGAGAAAAATAAGGAATTTGTCACGGAAAAGCTTTCTTTACCGGATATTTTCCCTAATAATGACACCGGAATGTTGACACTTATTCCGGGTCAATTCGATACCGACGGCTTCTTTATTTGCCGCCTGAGAAGGAAAATAGTATGACCCATATCAAATCCATGACTCTTGAAGAGCTGGGACAGGTATTCAAAGAATTGAAGCAGCCTGCCTTCCGCGCCAAGCAGGTATATACTTGGCTACATAAAGGTGTGCGTAGCTATGAGGAAATGACAAATCTTCCCAAGCAGCTGCGAGCCGCTCTTGAAGAGAATTATCCCATTTGCGCACCGGAAGTGGTACGCAAACAGGAGTCTGCTAAAGACGGTACAATTAAATATTTGTGGCGATTGTCTGATGGCAACTGTGTGGAAACGGTGCTTATGCGCTATCATTACGGTAACACCGTATGTATTTCCACAGAGGTAGGCTGCAAGATGGGTTGCGCGTTCTGTGCTTCTACCTTGGGCGGCTTCGTACGGCAGCTGCAGCCTTTTGAAATGCTGGATCAGGTGCTTTTTACCCAAGTGGATTCCGGTCTTCCCATCTCTCATATCGTTCTAATGGGCATTGGAGAGCCGCTGGATAATTATGACAATGTGCTGCGGTTTTTGCAGCTGGTCAACAGCGCCGAGGGTATGAATATTTCCATGCGGCATATCAGTCTGTCTACCTGCGGCTTAGTGCCGGGAATTGACAAACTGGCGCAGGAGAAGCTGCAGCTGACCTTGTCTGTATCGTTACATGCCCCCACGGATGAAATTCGCAATACCATTATGCCGGTGAATAAGGCATATGACACCCAGCAGCTACTGGATGCTTGCCGCAGATATTATGAAACTACAGGACGGCGTATTTCCTTTGAATATGCCATGATCGGCGGTGTAAACGATACCCCGGAGGCGGCAAATTTACTGTTAAAACGGCTAAAGGGATTGCCGGCGCACATGAATTTGATCCCCTTAAATCATGTGGAGGAGAGTCCTTTAAAACCCAGTACCCGGCAAGCGGTACAAAAGTTTCAAAAGATATTGGAAGATGGCGGGATTCCTGCCACAGTCCGAAGAACCTTGGGCAGCGACATTGACGCATCTTGCGGTCAGCTGCGCAGAAAATACACCCAAGGAAAGATATAATCATAGGGAAAGGAGTGTTGCTATATGCAGTATTGGGGTACAACAGATCCCGGTTGCGTCAGAGCGCAAAATCAGGATGCGTATCAGATTGCCGTATTGGACAAAAATACCCTATTAGGCGTTGTTTGTGACGGCATGGGCGGCGCAAAGTCCGGCAATGTAGCCAGCACTTTAGCAGTAGATGTATTTGTTCAGGAGGTAAAACGCACCTGGACAGCTGGTATGGATGAAGAACAACTGGAACAGATGTTACGTAATGCAGTAAAATTGGCAAATTTCACTGTGTACGATCAGTCCAGACAGTTTGAAGAATTTACCGGTATGGGAACGACCTTGGTAGCGGTGCTGATCCACAAAAAGCAGGCCACCGTTGTCAATGTTGGAGATAGCCGCGCATATAGTGTAAAAAGCGACGGCGTTTGTCAGTTGACTACCGATCATTCCTTAGTACAGATGATGGTTTCCCGTGGTGAGATGACACCGGAGCAGGCCAAACGCTATCCGGGAAAGAATTTGATCACCAGAGCCATTGGTACAGAGCCGGTGGTAGAGTGTGATGTGTTCCACCGTAAATTAAATAGTGGGGAATGTATCCTTATGTGCAGCGATGGATTGTCTAATCTGGTGGACGAGCAGGAGATGCTCTTTGAAGTAGTCCATGGAGAAAACAAGCAAAGCGGCTGCGAGCGTTTGTTAGAAATTGCGAAAAATCGGGGCGCGCCGGATAACGTGACCTGTGTTTTGATCCAAGTTTAATTCCGGCGTGAAAGGAGTTTCGATTTATGGATAAGTATATTGGACGGCTGCTGGATAACCGATACGAGATTTTGGAAGTACTCGGTACCGGCGGTATGGCTGTTGTATATAAAGCCCGCTGCCACAGACTAAACCGTTTGGTGGCAATCAAGATTTTAAAAGACGATTTTTTGGAGGATGAGGAGTTCCGCCGCCGTTTCCATACGGAAAGCCAGGCGGTTGCTATGCTCGGTCACCCCAATATCGTTTCTATCTATGATGTTTCCAGCTCGATTACGGCTGACTATATCGTTATGGAGCTGGTAGATGGCATCACCTTGAAGCAGTATATGGCCAAGAAGGGTGTGCTGAACTGGAAGGAAACATTGCATTTTGCCATCCAGATTGGCAAGGCGTTGGAACATGCCCATAGCCGCGGCATTGTTCACAGGGATATTAAGCCCCATAATGTGATGGTGTTGAAAAACGGCGCAGTAAAGGTCATGGACTTTGGTATTGCCCGTATGATGTCCAAGGGCAATACCCTGACCAAGGAAGCCTTAGGCTCTGTGCATTACATATCTCCGGAACAGGCCAAGGGCGGCCGGGTGGATAACCGCTCGGATATTTACTCCCTGGGCACTGTGATGTATGAGATGATGAGTGGCAGACCGCCTTATGACGGAGAGTCCCCTGTGGCGGTGGCGATCCAGCATATCAACGGCGGTGCTGTGATGCCCTCTACCTTAAACCCCAACATTCCCGGCGGTCTGGAGCAGATCATAATGAAGGCGATGTCCCATGAGCTGGAGGATCGCTATCCCACTGCTACCCAGATGCTGACAGATATGGACGAATTCCGCAAGGACCCGTCCATTCTCTTCGACTATAACACACCCCCTCTGGATGAGGTGACAAAGCTGCCGAAGCCGCCTCTGGTATTGCAGCCGGAGACAGTCACTACAGCAGAAAAGGTGGAAAGACGGCAGTCACCTGAGGGCCGCACACAACAGCGTGCAGCAGAGGAGCGTCGTCGTGAAGATGGAGAAACCTCCCGCAGACGCACCAGTCAGCGGCAGAATAAGCGCAACAATACAGCAGCTATTGCAATTCTTTCTTGCTGCTTAGTGCTGGTGGTTGCTATTGTTATTTTCCTGGCAGTACTGTTTGGTGATGGCGGGCAAAAGGCGGAATTAAAGCAAGTGCCCGGCGTTGTTGGTATGATGTATCAGCCGGATTCTGAGTATGAAGGATTTTTGATCAAGAAGGAAAAAGAAATCTATAATGATGAATTTGAAGCTGGTGTTATCATTTCCCAGACACCTCTGGAAGGGGAGCAAGTGGCAGACGGCACGATTTATGTCACAGTCAGCCAGGGAAAAGCACCGGAGATTGTGACTATGATGGATCTTACAGAGTGGGAACTTTCTCAGGCAGAAAAGAAATTAAATGCCTTAAAGCTGAATGTAAAGATTGTTGTGGTGCCAGAATATCATGAGACCATTTCTGAAGACTGCGTAATTCGCACTGAGCCTACAGTAGACACACCCTTGGTTGCTGACCAGGAAATCAGGCTTTATGTCAGCATGGGCCCAGAGATCAAGACATCTTCTATGCCCAATGTTGTAGGTGACACGCTGGAGAGCGCAAAAAGAGTGCTGCAGAGTCAGGATTTAAATCTGACGATTGAGGTAGAAGAGGTATTCGACTCTACTGTCCCTGCCGACTATGTAATCAAAACAGAACCGGAAACCGGCAAAGAATTGATGACAGGGCAGACCGTTACGATCCACGTCAGCAAGGGTCCTCAGTTGGCTACCATGCCCAATGTAACCGGCATTGCGGTGGATAAGGCGGTTAATATTCTGATTTCCTCCGGCTTTACCAGCTATCAAATCGAGCAGGTAGAAAGCGAAGAGGATAAAGATACCGTAGTAGCGCAGTCTGTGGAAAAGAATACCGAGCTGGATGTAAAAACGGAGATCATCCTCTCTGTTTCGAAAGGCAAGGAGCAAGACGATACAGTTACAAAAGATGTCGTTGTTGATTTGCGGGGCAGTGCAAACGAGCATGAATGTAAAGTGGTTATAAAGCTTGGTAATGACATTGTCTTTGGGGAAACTGTAGCGGCAGGAACTGTATCTGTAACATTAAAGGATCAAACTGGCTCTGGCAGTGTGTTTTATGAAGTGATCATCAATGACAGCGAAGGATGGTTTGTAAAGGAGTCTTTTGATGCCAATTAATCAAAAGAGAACAGGGCGAATTGTTCGCTCTTTAAGTGGTTTTTATGATGTGCAGACGCAGGAGGGAATTGTGACCTGCAGAGGTCGCGGATCTTTGCGTAGAACAGGCCTTAGTCCCTTAACAGGAGATATGGTGGAGATCACCGTGGAAAATGGCAAGGGCATGGTGGAGACGGTATTGCCCCGGAGAAATCGGTTTGTCCGTCCTGCCGTTGCCAATGTGGATGCCTTGGTAGTCTTTGCTGCCAATGTTAATCCGGTGACAGATCCATTCCTCATCGATCGGGTGGCGGCCATTGCCGGTGATCAGGAAGTGCCTGTGTATTTGTGTGTGAACAAATGCGACTTAGATCCCGGAGAGGATCTGGTGCGTATCTACACCCATGCAGGATTTCAGGTGATCTGCGCCAGCGCAGAAACCGGAGAGGGTGTGCAGCAGCTGCGGGAATTGCTCCGAGGAAAGCTGACTGCATTTACCGGAAATACCGGCGTTGGAAAAAGCAGTATGCTAAATGCTTTATGTCCCGGATTAGCGCTTGCCACCGGGCAGGTGTCTGAAAAACTTGGTCGTGGCAGACACACAACGCGTCATGTGGAACTGTACTGTTTGGAAGAGAATACTTATGTAGCAGATACACCGGGATTTTCTTCCTTTGACACGGAACAGATGGATGTGCTGCTGAAAGAAAATCTACAGTATACATTCCCAGACTTTGCCCCTTATCTGGGTGGTTGTCAATTCCATGACTGCTCCCATAGAGCAGAGCCTTCCTGTGCGGTGCGTGCTGCGGTAGAGGCTGGAGAAATTGAAAAGACCCGGTATGAAAGCTACTTGAAGCTTTATGAAAAGGCAGAGCAAGTCAAAGCTTGGGAAATTAACAAATAAGGAAGTGTTATTGTGAGATCTCATTCTCACCGTGTGGTATTTATCACGAGAACGGCAGTGCTGATAGCGCTACTGATCACATTACAGTGGGCAACAAGTTTCACCCAAGCCTTTGCCGGGCAGTATATTACAGGATCTTTGGTAAACTGCGTGCTGGCGGTGGCTGCGTTGTTTGGCGGTATCTGCAGTGGCGTGATCGTTGCGCTGATTTCTCCTTTTTGCGCATTTGCGCTGGGAATTGGCCCTAAGCTGATCCAGATCGTTCCTTGTATTGCCTTGGCAAATGCAACCTTTGTGGCACTTTTATATTGGTTAAACAGAAAACCAAAATGCACAATATGCTCCTTGGTAGTGGCAGCATTGGGTAAATTTATTGTTCTGTTTGTTGCTGTAGTCAAGGTGGTTATTCCGATATTGGCAGATGCTTTGAAGCCTGCCCAGATCGCTACTTTTACAACCATGTTTTCTTGGCCGCAGTTGGTGACAGCGGCTATTGGCGGCGGCTTGGCATTTCTGATCCTGCCGATTTTGAAAAAGGCCATTGGCAAATAAAAAGATAGGCTCCCACAGGCTCATCCTGTGGGAGCTTTTTTGTAAAAAAAGTCAGCGCCTAATTGCTGGTAAAGACCTACTGCCCGGGAAATACCGATCTGCTCAGCTTCCAACAAAAGCTTTTGCAGGCAGTTTAGATCCCGCTGTACATAAAAGGTTGCCTTTCCTTGTGTCAATGTCCAATGGTAGCAGCTGGCGGTTTCCTGGTCAAAAAAGTGGGGCGGGTTTAGCTGACTTAATGCTTCTTCTGTGATATGGCAGCCTTCTTCTGTCAATGCAAGCGTCTGCCGCTCCGGCGCAAGTTCCAACCAAAGCTCTCTACCGCCAAATGCTGCGGCGCTACTTCGCAAAGTGGCGCTTGGCTGAGGGCAATCCAGCAGCACCGGACAGGAAAGTCCTTTCGCATATTGCTGGCTGATGCCTACTGGACATGGCAAAGAGGTTACAAGAGCAAGGGCAATTTCAGCAGTCTTTGAATTGCCCGGCTTTTGAAAATCCAGCAGGATGCATTCCGGGTTTAGCTGTTGGCATAGTTTGCCCATTTGACTTTTGATAATTTCTACATCATGAACATTTGGTGGGTTGCTATCGTCTAAAATCACCATACTGCCTTGGGGCAAGGTAACAGGCAGATTGGTAAGTCCTTCGCCCCAAAGGGAGAAATGACAGGACATCCAGGCAGGGGAGCTTTCGTGGTTTGCTTTTGAAAATTCTGCTGCAGTCATTGCAAGATACCCCTTGATTCCCATAGACAAACCCCATTCCCTATGTTATAATATTTCTGTATTTTATGAAATTGGATGTGCAGATATGTCTTTTCCCTTGCTACCTACCATCATAATCAACCAAGTGACGGATTTAACTCCCAGAATTCTTCGGGAGCATAATATCGAGTTGCTTATGTTGGATTTTGATAATACAATCGTTCCATACACCACCAGCGTACCCACAGATAAAATGCTCACATGGCTGCAAGGAATGCAGCGTAGTGGCGTCCAGATGTGTGTGGTTTCCAATAGCCGCAATCAACGGGTGGTGGATTTTTGCAACAAATATGGCTTAGATTGCATTACCCATGCCCAGAAACCCTTTGTAAAGGGGATTCGTCAATGCTTGCAGCGGTATGGGGTGCAGCCTTCCAAATGCGCGCTGGTTGGCGACCAGATCTACACAGACACCTTAGGTGCAAATCTTGCCGGTGTAAAATCTATTTTGGTCAAAGCGATCAACAATCATAATGTTTGGCTGAAGCTGCGTCATGTGGCAGAAAAACCCTTTATTATGGCAGCCAAGAACAGGAGAATAAAACTATGAAAAATTTAGAAAAGTACTTATCCCTGTTAGGGGACACCGTGGACGGCTTGCTGCTGACCAGCCGCTATAGCCGGATGTATGGCGCAGAATTTGATATTGCTGAGGGTGTTGCCATCGTCACCAAAAAAGGCTGCCGGTATTTTACCGATAGCCGCTATATTGAATCTGCACAGAAGGGCATTCAGGGCTTTGAAGTGCTGGAAATGAATCGGCAGAACAACTACAATAAGCTTCTCAACGATGCCATTGCACAGTTTGAGGTGGAGCGGCTTGGTTTTGAAGAAGAGTATTTGACTGTTGCAGAATACACCGGTTTTGAAAAGGAACTGCATGCAAAGCTTGTTCCTTTCAATAGCCAGATCCATAGCTTCCGTGCAACAAAGGAAGAATGGGAACTGGATCGTATGCGTAAGGCCCAGCAGATCACAGATAAGACCTTTGATGAGATGTTAGGTCGGGTGAAGGCCGGCATGACAGAAAAGGAATTGCAGGCAGAGCTGATCTATTGCCTGTATAAGAACGGCGCGGACGGTCTGGCCTTTGATCCCATCATCGTTTCCGGTCCTAACACCAGCTTGCCCCATGGCGTTGCAGGCGACCGGGTGATCTGTGAAGGCGATTTTGTCACCATGGACTTTGGTGCGCTTTATCAGGGCTATTGTGCGGATATGACCCGTACTGTGGCAGTCGGCTTTGCTACTGAGGAAATGAAGACCATTTACAACACTGTACTGCAGGCACAACTGGCCGGCATTGCGGCTTCTCGCCCCGGTGTGCTGGGTAAGGAGATTGACGCAGCGGCCCGTCAGGTGATTGTGGATGCCGGTTATGGTGAGTATTTTGGTCACGGCTATGGCCATTGTATCGGCATGCAATGCCACGAAGCCCCCAATAGCGGCCCCTCCGGGGATCGCCCCATGGAAGTGGGTATGGTCTCTTCTGCTGAGCCCGGCATTTATCTGCCCGGTAAATTTGGCGTTCGCATTGAAGATCTGGTAATTTTTACTGCGGATGGCTGTGAAAACATCACTAAGAGCCCGAAAAACCTGATTATTGTTTAAAAATTGGAAAAAGTGCAGATTACCTCTTGCATTTTTGCAATTTCTAAGGTAAAATATATGCGCTAAAGTTTGTAAAAATACACCCCGTTTTTTGGGGAATTCTAGGAGGAAAAATAGATGATTTCTGTTAGCGATTTCAGAAACGGCATTACTTTTGACATGGATGGCAAGGTAATGCAGATTATCGAGTTCCAGCACGTTAAGCCCGGCAAGGGTGCTGCTTTCGTCCGCGTTAAGATGAGAAACGTCATCACCGGCGGCGTGACTGAAACCACTTTCAACCCCAACGATAAGTACCCCACTGCTTACATTGAGCGCAAGAAGATGGAGTACTCCTACGCAGATGGCGATCTGTACTACTTCATGGACGGCGAGACCTACGAGCTGATCCCCATCGAGAAGGACAGCCTGGGCGAAGCTTTCCGCTTTGTGAAGGAAAACGACACCTGCACCGTTATGAGCTACAAGGGCAACGTCTTTGGCGTGGAGCCTCCTCGTTTCGTGGAGCTGGAAGTTACTTCCACCGAGCCCGGCTTTGCTGGCAACACCGCTACCAACACTCTGAAGCCCGCTACTCTGGAGACCGGCGCTGAGGTGAAGGTGCCTCTGTTCATAAACGAAGGCGAGAGAATCCAGATCGACACCACCACCGGTGAATATCTGGGCCGTGCAAAATAAGGAGAATCCTATGACTATTTCTGAAAAGGCTGCTTACCAGAAGGGCCTGATGGATGGCCTGGGTCTGGATACCGAAAAGCCGGAAGGCAAGATGATCGCTTCTATCGTGGATCTGCTGGGCGATATCGCAAAGCGTCTGACTGATATTGAGGAGACCACCATTGCAATCTCCGATGAGCCCGACGAGATCGAAGAAGATCTGGATGCAATTGAAGACTTCATCCTGGATGAGGAAGAGGACTTCGATGAGGATTACGATGACGACGAGTACGATGAGGATGATTTCGAGGACGAAGGCTTTGACTTTGGCGATGAGGAAACCACCATCTACGAAGTAAAGTGCCCCTCCTGCGGAAATATTGTGGATTTCGATGAGCAGACTCTGGAAGAGGGCTCTATTGAGTGTCCTGAGTGCGGCGAACTGTTGGAGTTCTCTTTGGACGAAGACGAGGACGAAGACGAAGAATAATAAAAGCACGCCCTGCGGCAAAGCTGCAGGGCCTATTTTTTATGAAAAAGCCACCGATGCACAATC
>JAZRCU010000092.1:0-7793 GCA_045659965.1 Faecousia sp. | reverse complement strand
CCGGCCAAAAGGGCATAGGTGGCGCCCCGTTCACTGCCGTGGGCATGGGTCTCAGGGATCATTTCATCGCTGATGACATAGAGCATGGTGCCTCCGGCAAAGGCCAGGGCAAAGGGCAGCACCGCAGCGGATACGCTGACGGCCAGATAGCCCAGCAGGGTACCAAGCACCTCCACCACCCCGGTCATCATGGCAATGGCAAAGGTTCGGCCTTTGCTCATGCCCGCTGCCAGCATGGGGGCGATGATCACCATACCCTCCGGGATGTTCTGCAGGGCAATGCCTGCGGCAATGGTCAGAGCTTCGCCGGGATTGCCGGTGCCGAAGCCCACGCCTGCAGCAAGACCCTCGGGCAGATTGTGGATGGCGATGGCCATGACGAACAGCAGCACCTTATTGAGCTTGTCCGTCTGACCGGGATGGGCCTCCTGATCCACACCGGACAGCCGATGCAGATGGGGCACCAGACGATCCATCAGGTTGAGACAGAGGGCACCGCAGAAAATGCCAACCACCCCCACCGGCAGGCCGGACGCCCCGCCATATTCCAACGACGGCAGAATCAGCCCAATCACAGCAGCCGCCAGCATCACACCTGCGGCAAAGGAAAGCACAATATCGCTGAAACGGTGGGAGATCTTCTTAAAAGCAAAGCCCAGAATCGCACCAATCACCGTGGCACTGCCCACGCCCAGCGCAGTCAAAAGCACCATTTGCATCGCACCATCCTCCTAAGCAAAAAACTCGCAGCCTGATATATCGCTACAAGTTTATCATAACACATTTTCAGAATAAAGTACACAAGAAATCCAAAAGGAGGAGGGGAAAATCTTTGCAGGAAGCGACAGTCCTTGACATAAAGTGAAGATTAATATAACATAGTCTTGTAATATGACAAAGAGTAGAAAGTATGCGCGTATGGATAATTAATGTGTATACACTTGTGAAGTTGAACTAACAGTATACTTGCATACTCACGAACTTCTTTAAACGCGAATCGATTGTTACATGTGAATCTCCGTCATATGAATCAAGCTAATGTATATCTGCCACATACTGGAGGATTTTGTATGGCCAGAAAACAGACTGATAAAGACAGGAAAACCGTATCTGTTGACACTAAGGCCGGTAGCCTTGCATATAATCGTTTTGAAATGCAGGTAAGCCAAACCCTACATATGGCGATTGAGTTGTTCTCTGATTTGAATTACTTACTTGTGCTGGATCATTATGACGACATCACCCTGTTTGATGATGATGTATCTCCTGAAACGGTTAGCTACTACCAGATGAAAACGAGCGAGGATTCCATCAGTATTGATACTGCGATTTCGGAAGCTTGGGTGTCCAAACTGTATGAACAACTTAGCAATCCAGAGTGGGTAGTCAAGGAACTTGGCTTAATTACCAACTGCCCGCTGAAGGTATCTGTAAAGATCAAGGATAATGACGGAAAGCAGCACTCTGAGGAGAAGAAATATACAGCTGAGCGAACGCCCTTTCTGTTGTTCAATCCAATCATGGTGAATAAGCTCAAAGCGGATATTGCCAAGAGGAAAGGAATAACCGTGGATAAAGTGGATTTGTCAAAGTTTGTCCACATGAGAACCACATTGTCAATTCCGAAGCATCGTGAGATTGTTGAACAGGAGATGAGCAATTTTTTGCAGGGGCAATACCCTCGCATCACAGTTGAATCTGCTAAAACAGTTTTTGGTGCGATGATGGATCTACTCTCCCGCCGCCAATCATATGAGACGTTGAATAAAAACGCTTCATTTGCTGAGATTCGGCAGAAAAAAGGCGTATCAAAATCGGATTTCTCACGCATCATCGAGGAATCGATGTACATCTCCGTACCACCCTTCCAAGAGATAGACGGCTGGATGAAATATTCCGAAGAAGAAAAGCCTAATGCAGCGCTTGAATATACAAGGGTTTTGCCTGATGTTCAGAGCAAGTCGGAATCTTTTGCTGTATTATACCGACAGGTTAAAAACACCTGTCAGAATAATCCCAAAAATGATGAGGAATCTGTTAAGGATTACTGCGGGCGTGTGTACGGAATTCTTCCCAGCAAAAGCCCTATCTACAGCAAGACCTATGTAGGTATCCTGATTACCAGTATGCTGATAAATGAATGGAGGAGGAGCGTATGAAAGAAGTATATTTTAAAAATCTAATGATTGCGGATTTGCAGAAACATACTGCTCGTGTCCAATCTTTTGAAAAGGGTCTGAATGTGGTGACGAGTGAGGATAACCATGTGGGTAAATCCTCATTGTTAAAGGCGCTGTATTATACATTGGGTGCAGAGGTTGACTTTGATTCTGTTTGGGATAAGCATTCAAAATTATATACTGCGACTCTGAGTGTGGGTGAACAAGAATATCGAGTTGTTCGTTTTTTGAAACGTTTCGCCATTTTTGAGGGAGAAAAACTCCTGAAAATCACAGAGAGTGTTACAAAGGAATTGGCTCCTTTATTGGGAGAAATATTCGATTTTTCTGTGTATCTCCCCAACAAGGATACTGGTAAGGTAGAAATGGCTCCGCCTGCCTTTACTTTCATGCCATATTATATCGATCAGGATAAAGGCTGGAGTGGACTGTACGATAGCTTTGCGGCTATTAACCAGTATAAGAGTGCAGATCGAATCAAATCACTCTACTACCATCTCAATATCTATACCAAGGGAACCGTCGAACTCATGGCAAAAAGAGATCGTCTTAAAGAACGTCTGGAAGTCTTGGCTGTTGAGAGTGGTCGGCTGAATACAATTTTAGCCGCATTGCGTGAGGAAACGGTTAATCTTCCACCTGCAGACACAGTAAGTGAGTTGGAAGTTCACCTTGCGGCACCCAAGAAAAGAATTGAGCAATTGGTGACACAAATCGGAGCCGTCCGTAATGAAATTCAAGGCTTGGAAACAGCCCTTCGCCAGCATCAGTACAACCTGCGAATCATCACGGAGTATGTTTCTGTAAAGGATAATGTTTCTGAACGAGATACGCATAAACAACATATTTGCCCTAAGTGTGGATATGTTTTTGACGAAGAAATCTTCAATCTTGTACGAGCAAATTATGGTTCCATGAACGAAGATTACATGTGTCAGCAGATCCAACTACAGATCAATTCTGTTTCTGATAAGCTTGGTATTGCAAAAGAGCGATATGTGGCGCTCAGACAGCAGATGCGAGAAGAGGAAGTTGCTTATCAAGCTGAAAAGAATGAATTTGACATTTACGTCCGTCAGCGTGGCTTGGCTGCGTCTGTTCGCCGCTTCCAAAAACAGTTGGATGAGGCTGCTGTGGAATCTCAGGAAATCAATCAGCAGATCAAGGAGATAACCAAGGAACTCCGGAAACTTCCTAACAGGAAGGAAGTTGAGGAGAAATACATAGAGTGCGTCCGGCTGAATATTATGACCTTGGACGCATGGGATCCCGCTTACGATGGAACTATCCGTCTGTTAAAGCCAATCAAGGCACAGGGAACGCTGGAAAACAAGATTATTTTGGCTCAGTTTGTAGCTCTTTTTCAAACTATGGAGTATTTTAAAACTGGTGCAACAAGGTTTTCTTTTGTTGTTGACTCTCCACGAGCCAAGGAAGCCAGCGTTGCAAGTAGTAAGGATATTCTAAAGATGATTGCACAGATGAAGATGCTACCGCAGATCATATTGGCAACAATTGATTATTCTGAATTTGAATCTGAAATGGAAGCGCCTGCAAAGGTTATTGTCCTGACAGAAAAGCGGAAGTTACTTAACAGTAACGTTTTCACTGAGAATCAAGAATATATCACCTCAATGGCTGAAATGTTGAAAAATTATCAGTAAAACGATATCTGTCCAGAACCCACTCTGGAATAAATATGTTTTGGGCGCTCTATGTGTCAACCTAAGCAACTCTGTTCCTTTCAGCAATCCGATGGGCCAGAAGTGTAGCAACCCCAAAAAATGACAGCGGTGCTGTCTCCTATGACGCGGGAGCATCATGGGAGGCAGCACCGTTTGTTTTGTGTTCTCAGGCGGCGGTGAAGGGTTATTTTATATTTGCTTTTGCGGTGTTGATGGAGGCGATCAGGATGCGGCGAATTGTGCCGCATTGGTTATAAAGATCAACAGCGGCTTCTCTGTTCAAAATATCGGACTTTACAAACAGTTCCAGCCAATACTCTGTTTCATAGCATTCCTTCAATGCAATCTGCAATTTCGCAATAAAGTCAGGCTTTCCATGAGCATAATTTGCCTCGTGAATATTTGCGCCAATTGAGGTAGCAGAGCGCTCCAATTGATTTACAAGGGAGTAATGTCCCTTGATTGTCTCACAAAGTTTGATGATTTTAATGGCAAAATCCATAGATAAATCTACAAGTTTATTTTCTTTCAATTAAATCACCTCTGCGTTATTATAACATTTTTAATGAAATATTGCGACGCAATATGAAATAATCCTTCGGATTATGAAATATTTTGCCTCAGCGGCAAAATGTGAAATAAAATAAATCCTTTATACGCCTCAGCGTATTTCATAGCGTCAGCTATTTCATACGCGAAGCGTATTTCACAAATCCCGCAAGGGATTTATTTCATTGAAAAAAGCACTTGCTGCCGCAAGTGCTTTTTTCTGGTGCCGCTGACGGGACTCGAACCCGTACAGTATCACTACCGGGGGATTTTAAGTCCCCTGTGTCTACCGATTCCACCACAGCGGCGTGTTTTGTTATTTTACCACTCTTTTGCCCCATCGTCAAGCATTGCTCGCAGTTTTCGGGGTGTCTTGCGGATTATTTGGCAAAATCCTTCCCGAATGCTTGCTTTTTCTTTGAATATGTGGTATGTTATTGTTACCTATTTGTAACCATTTGGACAGGAGGTATTGTTATGAAACAACGACTTATCAGCATCCTGTGCGTTTTGGCCATGCTGCTTTCCCTTCTTCCGGCGGCAGCTTTTGCAGCAAAGGCTCCGGAACTCTCCGGCACCTGCGGCGATGCCATTACCTGGGAGCTTGATCCGGCAGCCGGTCTTCTCACCATTGACGGCGAAGGCCCCATGCCTGACTATTCCTACAGCACCGGCGCACCCTGGTATGCTTATCGCAGCCGCATTTATAACGTGGTCATCACTGGCGAGATCACCGCCATCGGTGCCTATGCCTTCAATGACTGCCACTTCCTCACCGCAGTGGATGCCTCTGCCTGCACTTTGACCGCCATTGGGGAGGGTGCCATGAGAGGATGCACGCAGATGGAAAGCTTCACAATGATCCCCGGTGCAGCCCTTGCTGTAGGCGAAGATGCCTTTGCAGACTGCGTTGCGTTGAAAACGCTGGATCTTGGCGCACAGGAG
This sequence comes from Faecousia sp., assembly GCA_045659965.1. GTDB lineage: Bacteria > Bacillota > Clostridia > Oscillospirales > Oscillospiraceae > Faecousia. The sequence goes on along the minus strand of JAZRCU010000092.1, from coordinate 2,434 downwards.
GGCATCATTGGCGCGGCTGCCTTTGAAAACTGCATTGCGCTGGAAGAACTCACCCTTCCCTCCCAGGTATCCGCGCTGGAGCAGGATACCTTCTACGACTGCGTGAGTCTTTGTGAACTGACCCTTCCCGAAAATCTGGCGTACATCGGCAAAAATTGCTTCCGGAATTGCGGGGCCCTTCGTGAGCTCAGCTTCCCCGCAAGTATTGCCGAAATTGAGCCCCGTGCCTTTGACGGATGCCACCCGCTGATTCTTACCTTTGCGGCAGGCGCTCCCATGTTTGCGCCGGTTTCCAACATCGCCAGCTTCCCGGTGGAAACCGTCTTGCGGGTTCCCTATGAAGGGGAAGGCTGGGTATGGCCCATCTGCAAGGGCTATAGCGTGCAGTGGATTTTCCCGAGCCTTAGCAATGTGTTCTCGGATGTGGCCGACGACGCCTGGTATGCCCCCAGCGTGCAGCATGTGTATTTCACCGGCCGCATGAACGGCGTTGGTGAGGATCGCTTTGCCCCCAACAACCCCATGACCCGCGCAGAACTGGTCACGGTGCTCTACCGCATTGCGGGCAGCCCCGAGGTGGAGGCAGAAAATCCCTTTGAAGATGTGCCGGAAGGCTCCTACTATTATAATGCCGTGCGCTGGGCACAGGCCAACAGCATCGTCACCGGCACCAGCGCCACCACCTTCAATCCCCTCGACCGCATTAACCGCGAGCAGATCGCCACCATTCTCTACCGCTATGCCGCCAGTCTGGAGATGGATTTGTCCCAGCGGGATCCTCTGACCAGCTTCGCAGATGCGGAGAATGTGAGCAATTACGCCAAGGATCCCATGAGCTGGTGCGTTGCCATCGGCCTCATCAACGGCAAGCCCGGCGGACTGCTGGATCCCTTCGGCACCGCCAGCCGCGCAGAAGTTGCGAAGATCCTCACCGGTTTTGAGACCCACCTTGCCGCCCTGGACATCCTCTCTCAGGATGACTGGATGGACGATTTCAAGGAACCCGATCCCGGCCCGGAAATCGACCGGGAAGATCCCCTCTACCTGTATGCCAAGGAAGTATTCGATGCCATCAATCTCAAGCGCATCGACATGGGCCTGAGCGAGCTGGTATGGAATGACTACATCTATCAGGCCGCACAGGTGCGTGCCGAAGAGCTGACCGCCGAGAACGGCTTCAGCCATACCCGCCCGGACGGCAGCAACTACGCCACCGTATTTGAAGAATTCGGCATTGAGCACAGCACCCGCAACGAGATCATTGCCCGTGGCTACACCAGTGCCCAGGCGCTGGTGGATGCATGGGCCTCCACCGGCTCCAGCAGCCCGGTGATCTCTGCGCTGGTCTACTCCAATGCAGCCGTCGGCATCTATCAGCTGCCCCCGGCAGAGAATGAAGAAGCAGGCAGATACTACTATGTCCTTCTGGTGACCGGCTGATATGGAACCGATTGCACATATTAAAACCGCCTTTGCCACAAAGTTTGGCGTACCCCGTCAGGCCGGACTGGTGCCGGAGCTGCGGGCGAAAGTGGTATTCGCTCCGCCCTACCGCAATCCGGACGCCCTGCGGGGCTTGGAGGATTTTTCCCACATCTGGCTGATCTGGGAATTTTCTGAGGCAAAGCGAGATAATTGGTCCCCCACGGTGCGTCCGCCCCGTCTTGGGGGCAATGCCCGCATGGGCGTATTCGCCACCCGCTCTCCCTTCCGTCCCAATCCCATCGGCCTTTCCTGCGTCCGTCTGGAGGGCATCTCCATGGACGAGAACCTTGGCCCGGTGCTTATCGTATCCGGGGCGGATCTGATGGACGGCACCCCAATTTTCGACATCAAGCCCTACATCCCCTACTGCGACTGCCATCCCGAAGCCACGGAGGGCTTCACCGGCCATCTGGACGCACTGGAGCTCACGGTGGAATTCCCCGAAAATCTGCTCTCTCAGGTACCGGAGGAGCTTCGCCCCGGTCTTTTGGGCGTGCTGGCCCATGACCCCCGCCCCCAGTATCAGCGCGACCCCAGCCGGGTCTACGGATTGACCTTCGGCGGCTGGAACATCCGCTTCCGGGTGGAAGGAACCCTGCTGCAGGTCTGCGAAGTGTCGCCCTGTTCTATCTAAGGAATCTCTGATTAAATCGACAAGAGCGGTACCCCTTTCGGTACCGCTCATTAAAAGAAAAAGGAGTTTTCTCCCCATGCAAAAGAATTACCGCAGAACGCTCACGGCCTGCTATCTGGGCTTTATCACCCAGGCCATTACGGCAAATTTTATCACCCTGCTGTTTCTCACCTTTTATTCTGACTACCACATTTCTATGGGCCGGATTGCCCTGATTCCCTCCGCATTCTTCATTACCCAGCTTATTGTGGACGCCCTGTGCGCCCGTTATGTGGATAAAATCGGCTACCGCAAGGCCATTGTGGCATCCCAGGT
>JAZRCU010000091.1:0-12115 GCA_045659965.1 Faecousia sp. | reverse complement strand
TGGAGGTAAATGATTATGTACGAGAGCAAGAAGAAGTATAACTACGGCACCGGCCGCCGTAAGTCCTCCGTTGCCCGTGTTCGTGTTTACGAGAACGGCACCGGTTCTATCATCATCAACGGCCGTGACATTGATGAGTACTTTGGCCTGGACACCCTGAAGCTGGTTGTCCGTCAGCCCCTGGTCACCACCGACATGGTCGGCAAGGTTGACGTTGTTGTTACCGTCGCTGGCGGCGGCGTTTCCGGTCAGGCCGGCGCTATCCGTCATGGCATTTCCCGTGCCCTGCAGACTCTGAACCCCGAGTTCCATGGCACTCTGAAGGCTGCTGGTTTCCTGACCCGCGACCCCAGAATGAAGGAAAGAAAGAAGTACGGCTTGAAGGCTGCACGTCGCGCACCTCAGTTCTCCAAGAGATAATTTACTTCTCCTACGAACATTCAAAACCCAGAAACCGCTATGGTTTCTGGGTTTTCTTTTTGGTACAACCAGAAGAAAGTTCTCTGTTGCCAGAGGTAACAGAGAACTTTCTTCGCATATTCACTATATTCAATTTTTCACTTTCTTCTTATCCCCAACGGGTATAGAACACATGCTTACCATTCTCGTTAATACCTTCATAGGAAATCCAACAAGAACGACAACCATTGGGATACCATGTGTGAACATATGTCTGACCCAAGGATTTTGCCTTCGCAAAAGTAAGTTCACTTGCATCAAGAGTTAACACACGATAACTTCCGCAAGAAGTATTCTTATTAAACCCGTTTTCAACCATAACTTGAGTGCAGCATTCAGCCCATTGTTCAGGAGTCAATTGATCAGAACCAGGATTGCATGCATAACCAGATTTTACGTTGATGGAATAAGACTTAGAAACAGCTCCGTCGCCAGATGTGATAGTAACAGTTGCAGAACCAGCACTCTTAAAGTTAAGAGTAATGTTGTTATCTTTGTTAGAGTCTAAACTACAAGATACAGAAACAACACTGCTATTGCTGGATGTAACCGTAACACTTGCATCTCCACCATATGGCAAAGTATAAGCCTTTAATGTCATAGAATCACCCGCAAACTTGTTAACACCATTACTAAGAGGTGCATTCAAAGAATGAATCTCAATAGATGTTGTTTTACTTGAAGGAGATTTGACATTAATGGTTATTCTTTTAGTAATGCTACCGTCAGAAACAACGATAATAACACTACCAGCAGACTTTGCAGTAACTTTACCATTATTGTCAACAGAACAAATGTCTGTACTACGACTCGTCCAATTCAAGTTGGACTTATCACCAGAATACTCATAACTAATCTGCAGAGTTTCACCAACAAAGATTGTGGTATCATCAGCAGTATTAATTGTAAGAGTATTAGTGGGGGTAGGAGCAGGAGTAGTGGTCGGTTCGGTGGTAGGAGCAGTAGTGGGCTCAATAGTAGGAGCAGTGGTCGCCTCAGTAGTGGGTGCAGTTGTCGGCTCAGTAGTAGGTGTGGTGGTTGGCTCAGTAGTAGGTGTGGTGGTTGGCTCAGTAGTAGGTGTGGTGGTTGGCTCAGTAGTAGGAGCAGTGATCAGCTCAGTAGTAGGTACGGTAGTCGCCTCAGTAGTAGGAGCAGAGGTCAACTCAGTGGTAGTTGCAGTAGTCGGCTGAGGCGTACCGCAGGCGGTAAGCAGCAAAATCACAAGGGTAAGCAATAGAGCTATATATTTCTCCATGCTTATACCATCCTTTCACATATCATCTCTATTATACTGCGGTTTTGTCTGGGTTTCAATATACATTTTGCAAAAGAACAGTGCCCGGTCACGGGCGCTGTTCTTTTCTTTTGGTTGTACCAAGTCGAAAAGCCGCTATGAAATCCATAGCGGCTTTTCTTTAATAGATCTTCTCTGAGTCATTGGTGACATTTCCGTTACCGCTTACCGGGATCATATCCCCTAAATATGTAGGCTTCGGTTTGAAAATGGATGTAAGAAAATCCTTATTACGTGCCAAGATTTCCCGTATATCCCGGTGAAATTGACCACTATAGGTACGGTAATCACAATCTACGCCATAGGCTTCCATACCCAAAGCATTGGCAATATAGACCGCACGATATAAGTGATATTTTTGTGTGACAATGATGATTTTCTTTGCGCCAAAGACTTCCTTTGCGCGGTACATACTCTCATAAGTGGAAAATCCTGCATGATCCATAAAAATATCATCAGAAGGCACACCCGCATCTGCGGCATATTGCTTCATTGCATCCACTTCATTGTAGTATTGGCCTCCATGATCTCCGCTCATCAACAGCTTTGGCGCTGCACCGGCTTGATAAAGTTCTACACTTTTCCGTAAGCGGTCCTCCAACATATGGCTGGGCACACCATCGGCCTTCACCTGACATCCCAACACCAAAATACAATCCACATCCGCTAGATCTGCAGCGGCTTCGAGATTAATCATATTGCGCTTACTGCGAAGAACTACATATCCGTTGATAGAAAGCACTACCACAGCTGCAATGATTCCCAATATCAACATAATTGACACAATTTGAAAAATTCCTTTCTTTTTCATCTTAGCGCCCCCATTTCTATAGAATCATTATAACATATTGTAGATTTCTTCGCAACCAATACGATATAATCCTTCTGTCAAATATTACCTCTTATCCGGTTTTGTTGACTTATCTTCGCTTTTTTGATATAATTATATAGTAATTCCTATAAAAAGGAGAACACTATGAAACAAAAACGCAGAATATACATAGCCATCGGCTGCGCTATTGCGCTGATAGCTTTGGTTGTTGCTGCTTTTATGCTTGTGAAAAAACCGGACGACACAGATGTAACCTATCCCACAGTATCTGATGCCGCACAAGCATATGCCCTTGCTATTGAGGCACATAATGCGCAATCGTCCGTCAGCGCCACAATTTCTTACATCAAAGAAATTACAATTGACGGGCAAGTATTCCGTGAGAACGCGCAGCAGCAACTTATATACCAAAACATAGGAAACGATATGTTTCGTGCATCCGTCGAAGAAACTTTAACCACCGGTACCCATACTGTCAAAATTGCAGAAACCTATTTGGACGGACAATGCTTTTTTACTGTAGCAGACGTACCCTTCCAATGTCAATTAACACAGGAAGAATATCTTAGCAGATATACTCCCCTAATTATGATTGACGCTTCCCTATATTCCTACATTTCCGGTATCCAAAAGAATGATGATACTGTCATAACCTTTCAAAACCCAATCGCCCCGGAAGCATGGGCAATTTCCGAAGTCAACACGCTGCAACAGGCTGAAGGTACAGTATATTTGAACGCAGAAGGGCAGCTTACAAAAAGCATTTACACATTAAGCTACCATACAGGTCATGCTAACGTTAAATATTCCGTTTCCGTCCAGCTGCAATCTACTCCCTCTGATCCCATACAAAAGCCCAAGGATAACAAGAATTATACAACGCTTTCCTATATAGACGGGCCTCGTATGTTGGAGATCGCCAGTGGACACTTAATGGATTGTGGCGACATTCAATCAAATTACTTAGAGCAGATCCAATGCCAATTATTCGGTGATCTGCGGTCTACGGATATCTCCATTAAAACAGACCATACAGATGGTTGGTTTGCACAAGTAGACACTATAGTTTCTATGGAAAACACAGGAAAATCCGGTGTTTCCTCCACAAAAAAACAAACAGAAATTTTCCAAGATGATCGCTATCGCGTCTTAATTGACGGCGTAGAAGCCAGCAGTGCGCAGGAAGTTTCCAGAAACGCAATGCTCAGCTATTGCCGCGACATTTTAGTAAGCACAGTTATCTTGCCGGATCATATCACACATGCCTCTGTTACGCAGACGGAAGATTCTATTCAGATCCAATTTGATGCCAGCGATGCCTTTGCTGAGCTATTAAAATCCGAAGCGCTCAACGCCCTTTATCAAAACGATACCATCCTGCAGGATAAAACTTACCAAACAGAGCATGTAAGTTGCTATCTGTATTTGGACGCCAATACACTACTGCCTGTGGCCTCCGGCTATCAGCTAAAGGGAAACTATCAGGTGGACGGGATATCCTATCCCCTGATTCATTCCACAGAGCAAACCTACCAATTATATACGCCCCAATCATAAAATTAAAACCACCGGCTAAGCCGGTGGTTTTGTTTTACATATGTTCCGATAAATATTTGGCAACTGTTTTTGTAAGCATGGCGCAGTTTTTTGCAGCCATAGCCTCAAATACAGGATACTCCATTTCTACAGAATGGTCAGCCTTGTCCGAGATCGCGCGGATGATTACAAAGGGGATCTGATTCTTCCATGCGGTATGCGCAATCGCCGCACCCTCCATCTCAGTACAAAGGGCCTGGGTATTTTCAATGATAGATTGCTTTACATCATCCCAACACACAAACTGATCGCCACTTGCCACTGTACCAATCATCACATGGGCAGAGTCAAGCTGTTTAGCCGCATTATTGGCACATTCAATCAGCATAGGATCTGCGGGAAAACGTAGCACAGGTAGGCCGGGTACCTGACCAATGGCATAATCCGGATTTAGATTATGACAATTAAAATCATGGTACATAGCATCCTTACTGATGACAAAATCTCCAATATCCAGATCGCTGCAAAGGGAGCCGGCAATGCCGGTGTTAAGCACATGGGTCACAGCGAAGCAATCACACAGAACCTGTACACACATGGCAGCATTGACCTTGCCCACACCGCAGACCACAACCACCACATCCAAGCCCTCCAGCTGGCCCTCATAAAACACCATGCCAGCACGTTCTGTAGTAACAGGATTTACCATAGAATTTTTCAATGTCTCGATCTCAACAGACATCGCACCAATAATACCTAGCTTCATACTCTTCTCCTTTATTGCGGATATTGCAAACGGCTCTCGTCAATATTTTCCAGTAACGCAACATAGCGGCGTCCCCAGTAATTTGCCATAGGCAAATTCATATCCAGATAGTTACCGCAATCTCTGGCGCTGGCACCGGGAACTTCCCCAGCAAACTCTGCAACAAACCGGAAGCAGCCCAATAGCAAGGGCAAAATTTCCCGACTGGTATACTCCCCTGCCAAAAGCAAATAAAAACCGGTACGGCATCCCATAGGACCAAAATAGATCACCTTATCCTGCCAAACAGGATCATTTCGCAGATAGGTCGCTGCCAAATGTTCAATGGTGTGCATCTCGGCAGTATTCATCACAGGCTCCTGGTTCGGGCTGGTGAAGCGAAGATCAAATGTTGTGACAGTTTCTGACCCGATCTTATCTTTCCGAGATACGTACACTCCGGGCTGCAGAAGAATATGATCAATCTGAAAACTTGCAATCTTTTCCATAACATAGCTCCATAATATAAACATATACTTATATAATACCCTAACATATCTGTAATTGCAAGGAAAATCAGCATCTTGCAATTTTCTATCGGAAAGGCTATAATAATAACAAATTCTGAAAGGTGGGAAGATTATGGATGAACAGCGTTTTGAAAACAAACCGGTAAATCCCAGACGCAGAAAACGTACAAAATGGCAAATTTTCAAAGAGGTATATTTGCCTGCAATCATTGTCGGAATTGCGCTGATTTTGATCCTTGTATTTATTATCGGCTCTATTGTCAGAGCTGTGCAAAACCACAATCTAAAGGCGCAAATTGCCCGAGAAGAGTCTATTGCTATGGAGCAATTAGCCCAGGAGCAAGCGCAGGAAGCTGAAGATATTTTGTCTGTATCGGCGCATCTGGCTGCGCAATGTGATTATGATCATGCAATTGCCTTAATCGGCAGTTTCTCCGGTGATCTAAACGACTATCCTGAACTACTCGAGGCACAAGCACAGTACGAAAGCGAAAAAGAAAACTTAGTTCTTTGGGACGATGTAAATCAGGTATTAAACCTCTCTTTCCATCCGTTGATCGCAGACGCTCAGCGCGCATTTTCTGACGGCACTTACGGTACTTCTTATAACAGAAACTATGTAACCACCGGTGAGTTCCGAAAAATTCTTCAGCAGCTTTATGACAACAATTATATCCTCGTGAAGCTTTCTGACGTTACCACAGAAAACGGACCCATGGAGCTGTATCTGCCCAGCGGCAAAAAGCCTTTGATCATCACCCAGACCCATGTAAATTACAACACTTACATGATCGACGGAGATGGTGACAAGTTGCCGGATAAAGACGGTGATGGCTTTGCCAGCAAGTTGATCCTTGACGATAACGGCAATCTTTCTTGTGAAATGGTGGACGCCCAAGGCGAAACCGTTACCGGCGAATTTGATCTGGTGCCCATTCTGGAATCCTTTATAGAAACCCACCCCGGTTTTTCTTATAAAGGCGCAAAGGCGATCCTTGCAGTCACCGGCTATGACGGACTGTTTGGCTACCGCACCAGCCCCGCTGCCAAGGAATACTTTGGCGAAGATTTTCATGTATCTGAGGTAGCATCCGCAGAGCAAGTCACTAACGCACTACGCAATCAGGGATATGAACTGGCTTGCTACACATATGAAAATGAGCCTTATACCGGCTTTACTGCCGAGCAAATTCAAGCAGAGCTTAACAAATGGCAGAATGAAATTACACCTATTTTGGGCGAAACCGATATTTTCGTATTCTGCCGTAACAGCGATATTGCCCCCAATGGTTCTGCTTACAATGATGATAGATTTCAGGTAATTCAGGCATCTGGCTTCAAGTATTTCCTGGGTTTCTGCGACAATGGCACACCAAGCTATTCCGCACACAGCAACTATATCCGTCAGGGTAGAATTCTGGTAACCGGATCTAATCTGGCCTACCAGAAAGCTTGGTTTACAGGCATCTTCGATCCCAGCTCTGTGCTCGAAAGCATCAGAGGCGAGATCCCCAACTAAGGCCTATGCAGATAAGACCTGGCGTATATCGCCATTTTAAAGGAAATCTGTACCGGGTGCTGTCTATCGCCACCCATTCTGAAACTTTAGAGCCCATGGTAGTTTATCAGGCTCTGTATGGCGACCAAGGCATCTGGGTGCGTCCGGCATCCATGTGGACAGAGCAGGTCCAAAAGCCAGAATATTCCGGTCCGAGATTTCAGTTTGTTGAAGATTAAAAAAATGCTGCAGTGATCATTCACTGCAGCATTTTTTATTCTTTTCCTCTTAATTCAATGATTTGATCACGCAACAAGGCTGCGTACTCGTATTCCATCATCTTGGCCGCTTCCTTCATCTGCTTTTCCAGACGGGCAATCTCTCTTTCCTTCTCGACCTTTGTCATCTTCACACCATTACGACCCTTCCGCTCCGCAGTAGTAGAAGAAATCTCAATCAGATCTCTGACAGATTTGATTACCGTCTTTGGCACGATACCATTGGCCTGATTATATGCATCCTGAATTTGACGTCGGCGCTCAGTTTCGCGAATAGCCAAATCCATAGATGGCGTGATCTTATCGGCATACATGATCACAAGACCGTCTGCATTTCTGGCCGCACGGCCAATGGTTTGGATCAAGCTGGTTTCCGAACGCAAAAAGCCCTCTTTGTCTGCATCCAAAATTGCAACCAAACTTACCTCCGGCAAATCAAGGCCTTCACGGAGCAAGTTGATACCAATCAGCACATCAAACTTAGCCATCCGCAAATCCCGAATGATTTCCATCCGTTCCATCGCTCCAATATCCGAGTGCATATACCGCACGCGAATACCTGCTTTTTGCAAATAAACTGTCAAATCCTCTGCCATCTTCTTGGTAAGGGTCGTCACAAGCACCCGTTCATTTCTTGCACTACGAGCATTGATCTCCCCGATTAGATCATCAATCTGACCATCAATGGGGCGCACTTGGACCTTGGGGTCCAGCAAACCAGTGGGCCGTATCACCTGTTCCACAGTCTGTCCGGAGTGGCTCTTTTCGTACTCCGCTGGGGTAGCAGAAACATAAACGATTTGATTTAGCTTAGATTCAAACTCCTCAAAGTTTAAGGGACGATTATCATAGGCAGAAGGCAGACGGAAACCATAATTTACCAGAGCATCCTTTCGGCTTCTATCACCGGCATACATCGCTCTACATTGCGGCAGCGTAACATGGCTCTCGTCAACAAACAAGATAAAATCATCTGGGAAATAATCTAAAAGCGTGGTGGGCGGTGTGCCCGGAGCTCTACCTTGAATTACCCGGGAATAGTTCTCTATTCCACTGCAAAATCCAATTTCTGTTAACATTTCCAGATCATAATTGGTGCGTTGCGCAATTCTCTGGGCCTCGATCAACTTGTTATTTTCCTGAAAAAAGGCTACCTGTTGATCGCACTCCTGTCGAATATCGTGCATGGCTCTTTCCAGTTTTTCCCGGGAGGCAACATAATGGCTTGCTGGATAAATGGCCACATGATCAACATAGCGCTCCACCATACCGGTGACCGCATTGATCTCAGAGATCCTGTCGATCTCATCCCCGAAAAACTCCACGCGGATAGCTCTTCCGGACCAATAAGCCGGATAGACTTCCAAAGTATCACCACGAACACGAAACTTATTTCTGGAAAAGTCGATATCATTTCGCTCATAACGAATCTCAGCCAATTTCTTCAGTACGTCATCCAGAGGGCGTTCTTGTCCCACACGAAGAGATATGACCATGCTCTTATAGTCAATCGGGTCGCCCAAGCCGTACAGACAGCTAACGGAAGATACAACAATCACATCCCGCCGCTCAAAAAGCGCTGCTGTAGCGCTATGACGAAGGCGGTCAATTTCTTCATTAATGGTGGAATCCTTTTCAATATAAGTGTCCGTATGGGCAATATATGCTTCCGGTTGGTAATAATCGTAATAGGATATAAAATACTCTACCGCATTATCCGGAAAAAACTCCCGAAACTCTGAGCACAGCTGCGCCGCCAAAGTTTTATTGTGGGCCAGCACCAAGGTGGGCCGATTGGCTTTGGCAATAATGTTAGCCATGGTAAAGGTCTTACCGGAACCCGTAACACCTAATAGCACCTGCTCCTTGATTCCATTTTCAAGGCCTGAGACCAAGGCATCAATGGCCTGCGGCTGATCGCCGGATGGTGTATATTCAGAATGTAGGATAAATTGATCTGCCAAGTTCTCACTCCTTTCTGATGCTTAGATACCGAAAGAACTTTCGTAAATTCTTACAGCGCCGTACACAGTAGCGTTATCCGCTATTTCCTTAGATACTGTTTCTATTTGTTTTGTTGAATTAATCTTTAACAATATAGCAGTCGGATCTTTCAATTGGTTTTTGCCGCCAATAACAACCTTTTCTGCCGGAGACTTTATGATATTTTCAATTTCAGGGGCTAACATTGTCCCTATGAAAAAGCTAAAAACTTGGATACCGCTGACATTTGAAAATTTCTTCAACGAACGCACCCGAAACAGCGCTGCATTCATACCGTGTTCTTTACAGTAAAGATAACCCTTTTGCAAATACGCAGCATCCGAAGCAGATTGATTTAAATCAATCATATTTGATAAAATTGTGTGATTTGCCATGGCGCTAATCATTTCCCCTGTAAGCTCAGTAGAAAACCTGGAAATACGTTTCTCTTGATCCACATAAATCAATTTAGAATGAGAACCGGGCAAAACATACAAACTGTTTTCCTCCAGATCTTCACTTATGCCGTATATCTCGGTTTCTTCGCCACGCATCATATCAATATCATTACCAGCCACGCATTTTACTCCGCGTATAAACACAAACGGAATTTCTGAAATTTCTTCTATGGTGGTTTTGTACAAATTTTCTGTCAGTTGTTTTATGCCGCAAGGCGCTGTTATATGTTCCAATTCAACCAGTCCGATTTCGGATGTAATCATACCGCTGGCTATGATACAGGAGACATTCCCAGAAGACATTTTGTTTCTTTCCAAAATATCAATAATGCCACTTTTCAATTGCTTCGATAACCGCTCTTTGCGGGTTTCATTCCCAGAAACACAAACCCCGAATTTCAAATGATCGACGATTGCGCAATCTACAACTAAAGAAACTCTTGTAGTGGTAGTTCCGCTATCAACAGTAATATAAGAACGCATTATTTCACCACATCCACATATTTTTGTGCGAGTTTTGTGATTCCTTCAAAATCGTTATTTATTATCATATTCTTGTCTATGATATTGGTTCCTATTCCAAAGCCACAAACACCGGCTGACATATATTCTTCAATATTATTAAGGTCAATGCCGCCAACTGCTAACAATTTTATATGAGATAAAGGCGCTTTTACCGCTTTTACGTATCCTACGCCAAGATTCGCGACAGGAAAAAGCTTTACAAAATCTGCGCCACTTCTATGGGCGATTTGTACCTCAGTGGGCGTAAGTGCACCTGGCATAGAAATCATACCAAACGCTTTTGTTTTCTTTATAACGTCCGGATTAACGTCGGGTGAAATAATGAATTTGCCGCCAGCTCGATAAGTAAGTTCCACCTGTTTTTCATTTAATACTGTACCCGCACCAATATGCATTCTACCTTTGAAATGTGTCGCCAGCATTCGGATATTTTCTGCAGTTTCTTCATCATTTACAGCTCCGGTCGCTGTATATGTAATTTCCAGCAAACGAATTCCTCCGTCATAGATCGCCTCCGCTAAAGGAATTAGTTTAGAGGATTCTACGCCACGCACGATAACAATAATTTTTTCATTTTCAATTTGTTCAATTATTTCATTATTCATCTTACTAGGTCCCCTTTAAAATTTTAATCCTAAGAATGAAAAATGAACTGATCTGCCGTGATCTTTCACATTCTCCTTTGGTATCATCTTACATCATCAGTCTAAAAACTTGATACGCTGTAGCGCGCAAATTATCGTAGGCATTGTGCACATCAAGGGCCTCTTCCAATGTGGTAACTGTTCTTAAGATGGGAAAATACGCATCAATTCCATGGTCATTACAGGCCTCTGCATCCGGTGTCGTGCAACCGCAAAAACCGATCACTTTTTTGCCGTGCTTTTTTGCAAGCTTTGCAACGCCAATAGGCGCTTTACCCATAACTGTTTGGGAGTCCAATCTTCCCTCACCTGTCACAACAATATCCGCTAATTTAACCTCTTCTTCGATCTTTGTTTCTTCCAAAACAATATCAATACCGGATTTTAACTTAGCATTGGTGTAGGCTAAAAAGGCAAACCCTAACCCACCTGCGGCACCGGCACCAGGATGAGCCTGATCGGCCGCCTGAGATACAGTCTTTGTGACCTTGGCATAGCGCTTTAACCAACCATCCATATCTTGGATCATCTCATAAGTAGCCCCCTTCTGAGGGCCATACACTGCGCTACAACCATCTTTGCCGCAAAGGGGATTTTTCACATCGCAAGCAATTTGAAAACTACACGAAGAAAGTTCCGGGATCACATCGGACATATCAATCTTACACAAATCCTTTAACCCTTCTGCGCCCAGTGAAATGGGCTGATCATTCTGATCCAGAAAACGAACACCTAATGCAGCGAGCATACCTGTGCCGCCATCGTTAGTGGCACTTCCGCCAATACCAACAATAAACCGACGGCAGCCTCTAAAAATGGCATCCTTAATCAGTTCTCCCACACCATAGGTGGTGGTTTTCAAAGGATTGCGTTCTTCTTGAGAAATAAGGGTAATCCCGGATGCTGCTGCCATTTCGATCACAGCAGTATTACTATCCTTCAAAATGCAATATTTCGCTTTTACAGGACGCATGAGGGGATCATTCACAGTAAGCTCTACCACTTGTGAATTTAGTCCTGCTGCCAAAGCATCCACCGTGCCCTCACCACCGTCAGCAAGGGGTTTTACCAAGACTTCAGCGTCTTTATCTAGCCGACAAATCGCCTCTTTTACAGCCTGTCCTGCCTGCAAGGAAGATAAGCTTCCTTTAAAAGAATCTATTGCAACAACAACTCGCATAAAATCACCTGATATGTTAAATATGAAACCATGATCACCGTTCGCAGAAAATCTGGTAACCGGATTCGGAGTAAACAATATAGTCTGTATCCTCCGCCACCAAATGGTCCAGAAGCTCTACACCAACGCTTTCGAGAGCGCGTTTTATTTTCA
>JAZRCU010000090.1:0-1945 GCA_045659965.1 Faecousia sp. | reverse complement strand
CCAACTCCTTTACACTGACCTGCGCTTTCTTAGCGGCAATACCCACAAAGGCAGTATAGACCTTTTCGATGTCCTCTTCAGACAGGTCATAGCCCAATGCAGCCACAGCCTTCTCCACCGCAGCCTTGTCATCGTGGCTGGTCAGATACATGCCGGAGTCCTCCTGCACACCGGAGTCAAAGGGAGAGCCCTTGCTTCTGCCGGTCTGGCACATCCAGACGATCTGTTCAACGATTCGGCTCAGCTGATTGACATGAACGCTTACTGGGCCGAAGGTATCTTCCTTGGCTGCCAGAAGCTTTGCAATATTAGAAAGGTTTGCACAATCCACCGGGCAAACCGCTGCCTTGATTTCACGCACACCTCGGCATACCGCAGCCACTGCGCAGCCATCTGCCATGGAAAGGGCATTGCTGCAGGCAACGCCTAACCGCACCCTAGATAGCTGGGGCACAGCAGACTGTACCTTTTCTAAGAACGCACCAAACTCTTCCGGCAGCATCGTGCCGGCAGTATCACACAGAGTAATGACCTTTGCGCCAGCCTCCACGGCTGCTTCCAGCACCCGGCACAAAAATTCCGGATCGCTGCGGGTCGCATCGTCAGCCACAAACTCTGTGTCACAAAGAGCTGCGCAAGCGGCGATGGTCTTGGTAACATCTGCCAGCATGGCCTCCGGCTTTCTGTGATACAGATACTCCATCTGCACAGTGCTCACCGGGGCGCAAACCTGCAATCTGGGCTTCTTTGCCTGCTGCAAGGCCTGGAAGGTGGCCTCCACACTCTGCTGGTTCAGCTCCACAGGCACAGCCACGCAGCTATGCTCCACCGCGGAAGCAATAGACTTGATCCGCAGCGCATCGGTGCGGCCATCGTGAATACCGGCAATGGTGATCACATCCACACCCAGCTTATCCAGCAGCTTTGCCAGTTCGATCTTTTCTTTAAAAGACAAAGTACGCGCATACTCTGTCTGGTTCATAGTCATATCGCTGATATACACCATAACTGTTTCCTCCCAGTAAAAAACGTCCCCGAGGCCATAGCCTCAGGGACGAAATCAATTCGCGGTACCACCCTGCTTATTTTCCTTGCGGAAAATCACTTCAAGCTTCCAATAAAGCTCTATCCTTTAACGCAGGCAAACGGGTCTCATTACTCCACCAAGGTTTCACAACACCGACTCCGGAACCAGACTGTTTTACGCCTTCCCACCGACTTTCACCACACGTCGGCTCTCTACAGGTCTGGCACTGCAAAACAGGTTTTCCCTCAACGTCTTTTCTATTAGATTAGTGCCATTTAACCACATTCTTTTTCACTTGTCAAGAAATTTTTTGTTTTTTCCAGAAAAACATTTGACTTTTTGCTGTGCACATGCTAAAGTAATGGAAATATGAAAATTGGCGTTGACGAAGACGGCCGGAAGACGACGATGTGCAGAGAGTTGGCATATGGTGAGAGCCAATCATTTTCCCTTCCAAAGCTTATCACTTCTGAGCTGAAACACCGAAAGATCATGCCGAATAAGTGTTTCCGTATGCCTGCGTTAAAGGCTAGGACTTAGTAGAGTCTGAAGTGGCGGCAAAGGCCGCAATTTGAGTGGTACCGCGGGTAATGTTTTACTCGTCTCAAGATTTCTTGAGACGGGTTTTTGTTTTATGTAGGCAAAAGAAAGGATGCAATGTTATGCCAAATCAATCCTCTGCAACACAACTGATGGATATCGCCCTGCGTATCCGGGAAATGCGTGAGATCCTGGGTTACAGCATGGAAAAAATGGCGGATCTGACAGAAGTCTCTTTGGAGCAATACCGAATTTACGAAACCGGTACTGTAGATCTTCCTTTTACATATATGCACAAATGTGCCAAAGTTTTCGGTCTGGAAATTACCGACCTTTTGGAAGGTCACAGCGCCAAGCTTTCCGGCTATACTGTGACCC
>JAZRCU010000089.1:0-1973 GCA_045659965.1 Faecousia sp. | reverse complement strand
GACAATCCGCCTTTTTTCAAAACCGTTCATAATATAGCATCAAATTCCCTGCGACATCCGGAATAAAACGCCCGGTGCCGCAGGGAATGTTTTCTTTAAAGATCACAAAACATAGCAACAGTAAAATTCCGATATGTAATGACTTTTGTCAAGGGGTAAATTTGCAAAAAAACAGAAATCACCACAAAAATTTTTCGGAATTTCATCAGAAGGCATCCTGAAAAGGCCCTGGTATCAGCTTCTCGGCTTTGGCCACTCTGATATACGTGGATTGGTTACCAACAGGTCAATGGTCCGCCGGGAGTGCTACTGTCTGATTGCGTGGATTGGCTACCAACAGGAATTTGTCGTAGATCACTCGAACCTAGATTGAGCAGAGCCCCTTCAAGATACCTTCTGATGAAATATTCAATTATTCGGCTGCTTTGCAGCCCTTGTATACCCCACATAACAGGGGGACGGGAATGTCAAGGCCTTTAGCCGCGCAGCGGTGCGAAGCAGCCTTGACATTGCCGGCACCCTGTTATACCTCTTTTGCTTTTATGCAATATTGTCCGTCATCATCCCCCAAATAAAACATGCTAGTTCTCTGGCTATAGCAGTCTTAGCTACATTGGATCGTTTGTTATGCGTAAGGACCATCTTATAATACTTTCTGCGAAGCCGTTCGTTTGCTCGATCTGCGTATGCAATAACTTCCGGTGAATTACCTAACTGCCTTTTTTTGAGCATTGCAGATTTGTAGCCTACTTTTCCTCTGGCAAAGCTTTGTGCCGCTTCTACAAGAAGTCTTCTGACATGAGCATTTCCGGCTTTTGTAATAGGCAATCTTTTCTGAGAATCGCTGCTGGTGTGTTCGCCGGGGACCAATCCAATATAGGCTGCAAATTTCTCAGCAGAAGAAAAGCGTGCGAAATCGCCCACCTCAACCATAGTAGCCAAGGCAGTGTGGGTTTTGATTCCAAGGAAGCAAGACAGCTTTTTTACACCTTCTGCATAGGGTTTTGTTGCAGACAATTCTTCAATGCGTCGGTCGAACCGTTCTATCTTCTCGATCAGGGTTTTCAATGTCAGAAGATATTCGGAAAGTACTTCTGCATAGACTCCCTCCGGCTTCAGTGCTTCGAGCCAAGCAATGTGCGTATTCGTCCAATTCTGCTTGGTTGCACTGTAATAGTAGCCGTGCCTGAGGCAAAAAGCGAGGATCTGCTGCTTCACCTTTTTCAGTGCAAGTTTATGGTCATCCCGCATTCGAAGATATTCTTTCACTGCATCATCCTGCTGAGTTGGTATATGAACAGGACTATAATCGTTTTTGCCCAGGCATTCAGCGATAAGCTTGGCATCTCGTGCATCTGTCTTAATCTTCACTCCACCCACAGATTTCTTCATAGTGGTAGGTGCAAGAATAACACAATTTACACCATGATTGGTAAGCTGATGATAAAGTGTATATCCCAAACATCCGGCCTCGTAGCCGCATACGAAATCAACATCCTGGCGAATAGTTGACCGCACATAATTCAGATATTTGAGAATGCTATTGTAGTTAGCATCCAATTTTTGGGTAAAGAAAGTTTTCTCATGTTCCCTGTCGTAACAGCAAACTGTAAAATTTTCTTTGTGTACATCCATTCCGACGAAAAGTGTGTTATAATACATAGTGATGACCTCCATTTGTATGCGGTAATTCCTGTTTTTGTATTGTGGCACTTACATTATACAGGTAAATCCACGAAACTGCAAATGCGAGGTCATTACATATTGTCTGATTTGTCGATCCGTTTGCCGTAAGATGTGCGTAGGGGCGCGCATTGCGCGTCCGCCTCATGGTGGAACACCATGAGGATAAAAAGCCGTCAATTTGATGGTATTTCCGAAAATTCGGAACTTTTTTATCAACCACCGATTCTCGGTGGTTTGCGGACGCCCAATGGGCGCCCCTACGAAGGGTGTTCGTCAAATCGGAATTT
>JAZRCU010000088.1:0-4159 GCA_045659965.1 Faecousia sp. | reverse complement strand
CCCAATACTGTACCGATCAGCAGCGCGATGGCCACCGCCACCACCCCTACCACCAGGGACACCCGACCGCCATACATCAGCCGGGTGAGAATGTCCATGCCGTTTTTATCCGTTCCCAGAAGATGCTGCCGGGACGGAGGCGCGTAGCTGTCATAAAGCAGCGTCTGCCGCTTCATTTGCAAGTCATAGCCGCCATAGCTTGCCCGGAGATAATAGGTTTCTTCCTCATAGGAAAATTCCTGCGCGCCCTTAGCCATGGCCTCTTGGGCCGCCTGTAACAGCCCTTGGGGCAAAGGCGACCCGGTGGTGCTGACCCCGGCAGTTTGTGTCACAAAGCCCACATCCAGAAGCTGGGTCTGCTGCCGATAAAACACCTGATCCTGATCATAAGGAGATAGCAGACCCCCTACAAAGCAGAACACAAATAAACTTAAAAAGATCCCAAAACCTAGCATCCCGGTCTTACTTTTTTTCAGCCGCGAAAACACACTATTCATCTGTCCCACCTCCGGCAAGTCGCACCCGAGGGTCAGCCAATCCATAGCAAATATCCCCCAGAAGATTTCCCAGAAGGGTCAGCACCGCCAGAAAGGCCAGATAAAACATGGTAAAGGGAATGTCCCCGGCCACCATGGCCTCATAGGCGGTAAAGCCGATGCCGGGAATGGCAAACAAGGTCTCTGTCACCAGCGCCCCGGCAAAGATCCCCGGCAAGCTTGCTCCCAAAATGGTGATCAGCGGCAGTAAGGTGTTGCGAAACCCATGTCCCCAAAGCACCCGGTATCTGCCCAAGCCCTTGGCCCGGGCGGTGCGCAGATAATCGGCGCGAAGCACCTCCAGCATATTATTCCGGGTGTAGCGCAGCAGCGACCCAAAGGATACCAAGGTCAGCGTCACCACCGGCAGCACCAGATGGGCCGCCATATCCCAAAACTTCCCCCAAGAAGATAGCATGGCATGCTCCCGCCCCACCAGACCAAACAGGTCAAACCACCCAAGCTTTACAGAAAAAATCAGCTTTAACACCGTGGCAAAAAAGAAAGTAGGCAAGCTGATGCCCAAAAGGGCAAGGGCATTTAAAAGAAAATCCCTTGTTTTGCCCTTCCCGGTGGCGGCCCACACCCCCAAGGGAATGGCCAACAAAAGCTCCAAAACAAAGCTAATTGCCCCAATGACCACCGACACCCCGATCACCTGAAAAAACTTTTCTGTCACAGGCATGGCATATTTCCAGCTTGTTCCAAAGTTCCCTGTGAGCATGTTTTTCAGCTGCCGCACATACCCCTCCAAAATCCCCACATCCAGCCCATACTGCCGGTTCAGCTGCTCCAGCCATACCTCATAGGGCTGGGCTCCGGGGGCTTGGGATAAGGTCATGGCGGTATTTTCCACAAAGGATGCCGGCAGCAGCCGCAAAAGTCCATAGATCACAAACAGCACCACCGGCAGCACCACCAAACTGATGCCGAGGCGTCTTAATATAAATTTCTTCATCGCAATTCTAACTTCTCAATTTCCTGTTCCCAGCCCCAGAAAGGGGTCATATCCCGGGTGAGCGTATCCACATTGACCCGGTCGGTGGCGAAAATCACCGCATTTTTCCGCTGATACACCGGCACTTCCACCGCCCACTGGGCGATGATATCCAAACACTGGCGGTAAATTTCTTTCCGGAAGCTCTGGTCTGTGGACTGCCGGGCCTGTAAGATCAGCGCATCCAGCTGGGTATCCGCAATGGCATAATTTTTCTGACTGGATGCGCCTTCAGAGTGATACACTTGGAACATATCCGGGTCAGCGCTTGCCCCCCAAGCCATGGCATACAGCTGGGCAGCGCCGCTATTGACGGTGGCATTTAGCTCAGAGAAATTGGAAAGGTCTGTCACATACAGGCTCATGCCGATCTCCTGCAGCGCCCGGGATGCCATGCTCAGACACATAAAGGTAGGGTGATCTCCCGTGCCGCCACCGCTGACTAACACCTCATATTCCATAGCCGCCCCCTCCGGGGCTGCGGTGAGCACCCCATTTTCTTGGGTATAGCCAGCTGCCACAAAGAAGCCCAAAGCCGCTTCCTTAGCAGCCGTATACCGCTCCTGTGCCGTCATATCCTCGGTGTAAATGGGATTTCCCTCCACATCCTGTGAAAAGGCTCTCATATACCCCGGGTCAGTTGCCCGAGGGGCAGCCCAAGAGGTGTTGGAGATGGGATACTCGATCACCCGGGCCGCTGAGCCGTAGTAGGAATTCACCGCCACATCCCGGTATGCGGCGATCACCGTGGCAAGGCCCTTTCGAAGATTTTTTGAAGCCTGTGACCCCGGCTCGCCCCCCACAGACACATTTTTCCCGTGGATGCCAATATAGCCATAGCCCAAATTATCGGTCAGCATGGTGGTGATCCGCGCCCCGGAAAGCAAGCCGCCGTTGGCCTTGGTAATGGCATCGGCGGTTTCTAAAGAATACGAGGGGTCGGACACATCCAGCGTGCCGGCTACCACCCCGGAAAGCTTGTCTGCATCCTGTCCTTGGCGAAACTGCAAATTGGCGATCTTCGGCTGCCCCTTGTAGTAATGGGGGTTGCTGTGCAGCTGCACCACCCCGTTTTCAAAGCGATCAAAGACATAAGGCCCAGCCCCCAAGGGCCGGGTGGTCATTTCCCGGACATGGCTCAAATCCCCCTTGGGAAAGCCAAAGCTGTGATTTTCGTAATCATATAAGCTCTCCTGTCCGTAATAGTGTAGAGGTGTTACCGGCACAGACAAGGTGTAAATGGCCGCAGCCGAAGGCTCGCTGAGGGTCACTTCCAAGGAAAAATCACTAAGCCTTCTGATCCCTTCCACATGCTCTGCATCTCCTGTGCGGTACGCTTCCAGCCCCACAATGGGCAGAGAATACACCGTCATGATCCCGTCATAGGTGGGGTCTACCGCCACATACATAGAAAAGATCACATCGTCAATGTCCATAATCTTCCCATCAGAAAACAGCACATCCTGCCGCAAGGTGAATACATAGCGCTGCTGCCCGTCTGCAGTTTCTGTAATTTGGCAGTCGGCAATACTCTCATAGCGGTAGTCCGTTCCCAAATAGGGCCGCACCTCTCCCTCGATGCCGGACAGCACCATGCTGCCTTGCCGATCCTGTGTCAAAAGATTGACATGGACCAAGGAAATAATATCGTTATCGTAAGCGTTGGTATAAAAAAAGGGGGAGAATTTCCCCTCCATCTGGGACGTGCCCACCACTAAGGTATCCCGCGTCTGGGGCGCAGGCTTTCCACAGCCGGAAAGCAAGGCCGCCACCACCAGACAAATTGCCAGAATTTTCTTCATCTTTACATCCCTCCTGGCCCTTATCATTCCCAAAAATGCCCATATTATGAAAAAAAGAAACCCTCGGCAAAACCGAGGGCTTGTATAAAAAATCCTCCCCAATCGGGGAGGATTTTTGTATCATGCAATTAGATTCTTGCAACACCGGTCTTACGAGCAGCCTCAGCAACTGCCTTAGCAACTGCAGGACCAACACGCTCGTCGAAAGCGGCAGGAATGATGTACTCGGGGTTCAGCTCGTCATCGGAGATCAGGTCAGCCAGTGCGTGAGCAGCAGCCATCTTCATCTCTTCGTTGATGTCGGAAGCACGAACATCGAAAGTACCGCGGAAGATGCCGGGGAATGCCAGAACGTTGTTGATCTGGTTGGGGAAGTCGGAACGGCCGGTAGCGATAACGGCTGCGCCGCCTGCCTTAGCATCTTCGGGGAAGATCTCGGGAGTGGGGTTAGCGCAAGCAAAGATGATAGCATCCTTAGCCATGGACTTGACCATGTCGACGGTCAGAGTGCCGGGAGCGGAAACGCCGATGAACACGTCAGCGCCCACGATCACATCAGCCAGCTTACCCTGCTTCTTCTCCAGGTTGGTGACCTGAGCCATTTCTTCCTTGATCCAGTTGAGGCCCTCGCGACCTGCGTAGATAGCGCCGGTACGGTCAGTCATCACGATGTTCTTGTAGCCTGCGCTGAGCAGCAGCTTGACGATAGCGATCGCAGCTGCGCCTGCGCCGGAAGTAACGATCTTGACCTCTTCCTTCTTCTTGCCCACAACACGCAGAGCGTTATTCAGACCAGCCAAAGTGATAACAGCAGTGCCATGCTG
>JAZRCU010000087.1:0-9253 GCA_045659965.1 Faecousia sp. | reverse complement strand
GAAACCATACAATTTTGCCTCCAGCAAAATTGCAACGAGTCCCTTCTGGTGTACCCTGTAAAAACAGGCTTTTGTCTAACAAAAGCGGGTTTTTACAATGATATCCGTTCCTGTCGGAACGGATGATATATCTTCGATATGATATCCACTATCGTGGATGATATATGCCTTCGGCATATGAAGGAACGGATATTATATCATATTTGCTGCGCAAATATATCATACGGCTTACGCCGTATATCATATCGCGGCAGCGATATATCATTGAAAGGGACAATAAATTATGGTATAATTATTGTGAAAGAAGGTGCATTTATGTCGGAAAACAAATTACTTGATTTATCTTTTGAGTTTGCGGTTACGATTGTGAATCTTGTTGACGGTGTAACTGCACCGAAAAGTTCTTATATGACTGATCAGCTTGCAAGAGCGGGTACATCTGTTGGCGCGAATATTCACGAGGCTCAATATGCGCAGAGCAAGAAGGATTTTGTTGCAAAACTGGAAATTGCATTGAAAGAATCAAACGAAACAAGTTATTGGTTGAAGTTGATGTATGAAACCAAAAGAATTGATGTTCAAACCTATCAATACGCAGAAAAATTGTGTGGCAATATCCGTAGACTTTTGATCGCATCCTGCAGAACCGCAAAGGAGAATATAAAATGACAATACAAAAGGATTCTCTTTTGTGATGGTCTAATAAAAAGCAAAAAAGTGACAGAGGAACCCCAATGAATAAAGAAGAACTATATTCCCGTCTGGATGAACTGTCATGGACTGACAGCATTCTCGATGCATTGGATGCTTCCCAATGGCGTTTTTGGCGAAAAAAGAAACAATTGAATGAAGCGCAAATGTTTCCTCTTGTTCGGGAATACATTGAACTGCGCTCAAAAAAGAGCGAGATAAAGATGCGTGAAAATGCGTATGAGTTGCTGGGAAAACTGCTTCGCCGCACCATGATACCGGAGTATTGCCAATATCTGATCGATTGTCTGGCGAAAGAAACAAATAAGTATGTGCTCCATACGATTCTTTCCTGTTTGAAGCGCCTTCAACTGCCTTCCGAAATGAATATCGCAAATATCGTTAGGTGCAGCCGACACGATGCATGGCAGGTCAGACACAACGCAATTATGGCACTGGGGTCTTCTGATACGGAGATCAGCAGGGAAGCGGCGAGATATTGGGTAAAACAGGAAGATGAAAAGCTGTATAAATTTGAAATGATTTATGCGCAAGGTGTTCTTGGGCATATCGGAGAGGCCAGTGACATCGAATTGCTTGAACGGCATATAAATTCCCGCATACGGGATGTGAAAGATAGTGCGAGTTTTGCGATCAATCATATCCGAAAGCGGTTTGGCGCAGACTATATAGGGAGGGAATATCGTGGCAAAGAAAAAGAATGGGCGCATCAAGGCGCCACCATTATCTAAATTGGATAAGGGTATATACTACTGTCTCATAGCTTGTTCTTTAGCCGCGGCACTGTTGCTTTATCCTGCCATAATCGGATGCTTTCGGCGATCTGTTTTTGAAAATGTACATATTCTGGCGCAAACGAATCCCAGTATTGTAATTCTCGGCTTTTTTGGTATGTTTTTGGGCGGAGGTTTTGCGTTGGCATTTGACTGGTTAAGGAGAAAAAGACAGCCGATTTTTGGAAAGTCCAATTTTAAGTATGGCCCGCCTCACTGGAAACGTGGTGTCTATCCGTTGTTCAGTAAACAATTTTGGACAATGCTATATTCAAACAAAAAACTCCTAAAAATAGTAGTATTTATTTCTTTTTTGCTGTCATTTGTTGTTACTGCAGCAACCATACTTGTATTGCCGATGAGGGATTGTCTGTATGATGATGGAAGTATTTCGGTCTATGGCTGTTTGAATCAGAGTACGGCGCAATACAGCAAAGAGGATGTTGCGGAAATCCAAATTGACACTTGTACCCACTATAGTCGTGGACGTGATCCTTGGGGAATTGAGATTGAAATCTTAATGAACGATGGAGAAGAATTTTTCTTTTCTGATGGGGATTTTCAAACGCTTGATGATAATATCCGGGGATCAATTTCTGGAATGTACCAAATTAAATCTTGTTTTGACCCTAACATAATAACGATCGGCGGCAAGGACGATATTCCATATGTAATACGCGATATGAAACTTAACCAGCAGGAAACAGAGTTACTATACTTACTGTTTGATATGAGTGAATCCCTTGCAACAGAATGATAAATCCCTATATAAAAAGTGTAATATTAGGCCGCAGCAATTTACTTTTGCTGCGGCCCTTCTTTTTTATCCCTTTCTGTGATATGATGTAGTGGAAAGGATGGTGGGCATGATGACAGACAAAATTCGTCAGGAACTATTCTCTCTCCAAGACCCCGGCTACAAGTCCTTTCAGTGCGCCCTGATGCCCACAGTAGACCCTGACACGGTGATCGGGGTTCGGACGCCTGCGCTGCGGGCATTCGCAAAGAGGCTGAAAGGGGAGAAGGAGATTTCCTCCTTTCTTTCGGACTTACCCCACCGGTATTATGAGGAAAACAACCTCCATGCCTTTCTCATTGAGGGCATCACGGAGTTTGACCCCTGCATTGCCTCATTGAACGCCTTTTTACCCTTCGTAGACAACTGGGCCACCTGCGACATGATGCGCCCGAAGGTTCTGAAAAAGAATCCGGAGGCCCTTTTGCGGGAGATCGGGGCGTGGATCGTATCGAAGCATTGCTATACCGTCCGCTTTGGCATCGGCATGCTGATGGTGCATTTTCTGGATCAGGATTTCGATCAAAGATACCCGGAAATGGTGTCGCAAATCCGGAGCGAGGAATATTATGTTAACATGATGATCGCCTGGTATTTTGCCACTGCCCTTGCAAAGCAGTGGGATGCCATCATCGGCTATCTGGAAGAAGAACGCTTGCCCCTGTGGGTACACAATAAGACCATCCAGAAGGCAGTGGAAAGCCTTCGCATTTCAAAAGAGAGAAAGCAGTATCTGCGAACCCTCAGGCGCAGATAACATTGCAAAGGAGAAAACCATGCACATTCCGCAATGCACAACAAATGAGATGGAAGTTCTGCGCTTTTCCGAAGCCTTGGAAAAGGTGAGCGGGGATGGCGCCTACGACCGGGAGAAATGGCTCTATGTGCCGGATTTTTATTCGGAATACCGCTATATATTGGGAACAAAGGGGAAGAATCCCCTGATCTGCATCGGCATCAACCCCTCCACCGCAGAGCCTGGAAATCTGGACAATACCCTCAAATCCGTGGAGCGAATCGCCCTTGGCAATGGATTTGACAGCTTCATCATGTTCAATGTCTATGCCCAGCGGGCCACCCGCCCGGACGATATGGAGGCGGAATGCAACGGTGTTCTTCATACTGAAAACATGAAAGCCTTTGAATATGTGCTGCGCCTGTCGGAGGGCAGACCTGTGGTCTGGGCCGCATGGGGTACCATCATTGAAAAGCGAAAGTATCTTCCCGACTGCCTGATGGATATGATCGAGTTGGGCGAAAAATATGAAGCCAAATGGGTAACCGCCGGGGTAAGATCAAAAAAAGGCGGACACCCCCATCATCCCCTGTATCTGAGGAAGGATTCCGGGCTGGATGATTTTGATGCAAAAGCATACTGCGGTGCATTAAAGTGAATTGAATACATACAAGACCCGCACTGGCAGAATCGGAAGCCGGTGCGGGTCGTTTCATTTATGCGGTTTTGTATGAGACCGTCAGCACTTTTTCAGCACCACCGCTGTGCGGCAGGGCAGATAAATGGGGAAGCCAAAGCCGTAGGCCTCTTCCTGTGCCAGGTAGAGATAGTCCTTGGAAATGCGCTCCTGACCGCCGTAGGCAGCATCATCAGAGGAGAAGACCACCTGGTATTTACCGGGGCCGGTGATGGCAGTGCTGATGAATACATCCTCCTGAGACTGGCTGGGGTGCAGATTGAACACAAAGATCAGGTCGCCACGGGCAAAGATGATGAGATTCTTTTCCTGATCCAGCCAGAGCTTTTCTGCTTTGCCGATGCTGTGAAGCTCAGCTTCCTTCGCCAGGGAGATCATATCCCGGTCGAAGTTGGCAAGCCATTCGTATTTGTAATTCTTGTTTTCCACCAGGGACCACTGTCTTCTGGCATAGTGGTAGCTCCAGCCGTTACCCTCTCTCGGGAAATCGGTCCATTCCGGATGGCCGTACTCATTGCCCATGAAGTTGAGGTAGCCGTCATTGGACAAGGACAGGGTCAGGAGGCGGATCAGCTTGTGCATATCGATGGCGGTATCCATGCTTACGGTGTGGTAATCCTTGAGCATGCCGGTGTACATTTCTGCGTCTGCCAGACGGAACATGATGGTCTTGTCACCCACCATGGCCTGATCGTGGGATTCGCAGTAGCCGATGCTCATTTCGCCGGGACGACCGCTGGTCAGCTCATGCCAGAGGGCAAACACATCCCAGTCTTCCATGCGGTATTTCTTAATCAGCTTGATCCAGTAATCCGGTGTGCCCATGGACAGTCTGTAGTCAAAGCCCAGACCCGCATCCTTTAGCGGCAGGCACATGCCGGGCATACCGCTCATATCCTCGGCAATGGTGATGGCGTTGGGGTTAATTTCATGCACTAAGGCATTGGCAAGCATCAGGTAAACCCGGGCATCCACATTGGTATTCATGGAGAAATACTGGGGATAGCCGGTAAAGGCCACACCAAGGCCATGATTCTCGTAGAGCATGGAGGTCACGCCGTCAAAGCGGAAGCCGTCAAAATGGAATTCGTCCATCCAGTATCTGAGGTTGGATAGAAGGAAGCGAAGTACTTCGGGGTTGCCGTAGTTAAAGCATCTGGTGCCCCAGGCGCTGTGCCAGCCTCTGTCGCCGGGCAGGAAATACTGCTCGTCCGTGCCATCCTGCCGATGCAGGCCCTCGCCTTCGTTGGCGCAGGCGTGGCTGTGTACCACATCCAGAATCACGGCGATACCCAGGCGGTGGGCTCGGTTGACCAGCCGCTTCAGCTCCTCCGGGGTGCCGTAGCGATGGGAGGGAGCGAAGAAATTGGACACCTGGTAGCCGAAGGAAGCATAGTAGGGATGCTCCTGAATGGCCATGAGCTGGATGGCGTTATATCCCATGGATTTGATCCATTTGAGGGTTTTATCTGTAAATTCCTGATAGGAGCCGATGCCGTCATATTCCTGAGCCATGCCGATATGGGCTTCATAGATCAGGGGAGAATTGGGCCGCTGCTTGCCATACCAATCCCGGTCCGTCCAGCGGAAGGATCTCTCCGGTGCCCAGATCTGACCGCAGAGGCGATAGGTACTCTCATCCATGCGGACGCGCTTGCAGTATGCAGGGATCCGCTCAAAGGAAACGCCCTGTCTGCCGACGATCAGCTTCACATGCTGGCCGTGCTGCAGTGCGTCGCGGCCCTCCAGACGGATTTCCCAAACGCCATTGCCAATGGGAGTCAGGGGGTGCTCATAGCTGCGCCATTGATTAAAATCGCCGCACAGCCATGCAGCATCCGCACCGGGCAGCCATTCCCGGAATACCCAGCCGTTGCGTTTGCGATGAAAGCCAAAATACTTATGGGCAGTGGCAATTTCTGACAGGGGTTTGTTCCCCAGTCTTCTTCGGAAATCGTTATAACGACTCAGGTGCAGCTTGACATCATCAAAAAATGGTTCAAGATACGCATCCTTTTCCTTCAGGTTTTGAAGCGCATTGTCAATCTGTATCATGCAATTCATCTCCTTTTCTTAAGTACATTTTATCACTTTCCGGTATCAGGCGCAAGAGCAATCCGCACTGAAAATTTGTGGAAAAACATTTGTGCGCTTTGGAGTAACGTCTCTGCGATGGATATACAGATATGAAAATTGCCCACCGGAAACCGGGGGGCAATTTGAGACTGTCAAAAAAACTATAATATAGACTTCCGAGACTGAGTAGCGGGGGAAGAGTGAAGGGGGCAAAAAGCCCCCTTCGCGTTCAATCAAACAGGTTTTTAGAACTTTTGAAGAAAGGTCTAAAAACCGCAAAGCGGGGCGAAAAGACTTTTTCGACACGCTGAAATTGCCCCCCGGAAACCGGGGGGCAATTTGCTCGTTTACCCTGAGAATGTTATTGCACATCATCTTCTCCAAACAGGATTCCGTAGTAATCATAATCCAGAACACCGCGGGAGAAGGAGAATTTGTTGGAAACCATGGTTTTGATACGGTCCACATAGTCATCGCTGACGGTTACCCCTTCGTTGGGGGTGAAAGTGCCGTAGCTGGTGCTGTAGTATCCCTTTTCTGTCAGCCAGCTGTAATCTGACCAGATGACCAGAGGCTGCTGCTTGGAGAACACATCCCGGCCCACCAGAAGGCGAGAATCATAATCAAGTCCGAAGAGATTGGAGATTGTGGGTACGATGTCAAGGCTGTACACCGGAGTATCCACAACGATGGGGGCTTGCTTTTCCAGACAGCCGCTCCATACGATCAGAGCGGAATGATCCTGCTCCGGATTTAGAATGGGCTCGTAGCCGTAAAGGTCGATGAGGAAGTTGTCGTAGTTGCCCCAGGCTTCGCTCTTTTCCAGGCCATAGGGATAGTGGTCGGTGCCAAGGACGATCACGGTATCATCGGCGATTCCGGCATCCTCCAACTGTTTTACCAGGGATGCCATGGCGTATTCCAGCTCCAGGTTTGCGGCCAGATAGCATTTGACACCTTCGGAAACATCCAGATGTGCAACGGCATCATAATTTTTGGTGGTCATGGCGTTGCCCTGCAGATAGGTGCCGTGGCCGGAGACGGTCATATAATAGATGCTGAAGGGCTGCTTGTCGATGAACTGGGGTACGGTGAAGTCGATCATTTCCAGATCACTTTCCGGCCAGACCTCCTGCACACCCTCCTCCATACCGTTGCCAAGGGCCATGAAGGTGGAGTAACCCAGATTGCAGTGGGTTTTGTCGCGGTCGTAATAGGTGTGGGTACCATTATGGTAGGCGGCGGAATGGTAGCCGAGGCGCTGAAGCTGATTGCCCAGGGTGAAATACATATTGTGGCCGATGGTATCCTGAATGCTGCTGACGCCATCGGTGGGAATCAGACCGGTGATGTTGGCATATTCGCCGGTAGAGGTACTGCCGCCCCAGGCGGGCTGATAGTATTCCTCAAATACAATGCCCTTATTGGCAAGACGATAGAGGGTGGGGGTAAGTTCGGGATCAATGACTTCCTTAGAAAAGGCCTCTGCCGTGATGAAAATCAGGTTCTTTCCCTCAAAGATACCGGTATATTGATTGAACTTGTCTGCCTTCAGAGAACTGACATAGGCGTGGAGCTGCGAGACAGTGTCATCGGAGCTTTCTTCTGCCAATGCGGAAAAATCGATGTCCATTTCATTGGCGGTTTTGGCGGGTTTAGCAGGGGCGGGTGTGGGTTCCGTGGAGGGTTCTGCAGGGGAATCCGGAGTTTCGGCGGGATTTGCTTCGTCTGGAACAGGCGTTTCTTCCACCGGTTCTTCCGGCGTATCCTGCAACTGGAAGCTGATGTTATCGCCGGTTTTGGCGGAATTGCTCATTTCCAGCCGTAAGCCGGTGAGAAGACCGAAGCTTTGGCAGGCGGCATCAAAATTATATTGCTCTTTGTAGCGCGGCTTTTCCGCAGAGACATTTACCGTAAAGCTGCCAAGACCGAAGAAAACCACGGCGAGAAGGAGGCAAAGACCACTTTGCAGCAGGGTTTTCCGGTCAAGATTGCCGTGGCCCTTGCCAAACAGGGCATACAGCAGCACCGGCAGAAGGAACACCGCGATGATCCAGAATTTCTGGAAAATAAGGCTGAATACTGTGCCGCTGAATTCGGTAGCCACATTGCCGCCGGCGGCCAGGATGGATTCCAGAGTCATATAGGTCTGGAATGTAATCTTGAGAAAATACTGGGTGGCAAATAGTGCACCCATGATTCCAAGGAGAATACACATCAAAGGGCGTTTGCCGCGCCATGGACTTGCAGCTTCTGCAATGACGGCAAGGATTCCGCCGTAACAGGCAGAGAAGAACACAATGATAAGGAATCTGGCAAATGTCATGCTGGACTCTGTGAGCAGATGAAGAAGCAGCTCCATGAAAAAAATAACACCGACAAAATACCAGAGTTCAAAGGAGACGAAACGGCCAAAACCGGCCTTGGTGGTTTTTTTAGCATTCATTGGGAATCACCTGATTTAAAATGAAGGATGATAAAAGCATATGCATTTCAGGTTCGCTTCAATCTCTAAGATAGAGCGAATTGGGCGAACATACGAATACCATTATACCACATTTTGTCGAAAAAAAGAATGGCGAATTCGAGAAGAATGGAAAATTTCTTGCAGGAAAGCACGGGAAAGGAAAGGAAAAGCGGGCGGCTCATAAGAGCCGCCCGCGGGAATTATGGGGATTATTTGGAAATTAGTCGGCGTAGAGCTCAACCAGCTTCTGCAGGTGCTCGAAGCGTTCCTTGGCAGCAGCTTCGTTGCGTTCGAACAGCTCGGTGGCGCGCTCGGGGAATTCGCGGGTCAGACGGCTGTAACGAGCTTCGTTCATCAGGAATTCCTGATAGCCGCCGGCGGGAGCCTTGGAGTCCAGAGTGAACTTCTTGGTTTCTGCAGCGGGGTTGAAGCGGAACATGTTCCAGTAGCCGCAGGCAACAGCCTTCTTCATTTCGTTCTGGCAGTTAGCCATGCCGCCCTTGATGGCATGCATTTCGCAGGGAGCGTAAGCAATGATGAGGGAGGGGCCGGGATATGCTTCAGCTTCGGTGATGGCCTTGATGGTCTGAGCGGGGTTGGCGCCCATGGCGATCTGAGCAACATAAACGTAGCCGTAGGACATTGCGATTGCAGCGAGGCTCTTCTTCTTGATGTCCTTACCGGCAGCTGCAAACTGTGCAACCTGACCGATGTTGGAAGCCTTGGAAGCCTGACCGCCGGTGTTGGAGTAAACTTCGGTATCGAATACGAAGATGTTGACGTCTTCGGCGGAAGCGAGAACATGGTCTACGCCGCCGAAGCCGATATCGTATGCCCAGCCGTCGCCGCCGAAGATCCATACGGACTTCTTGGTGAGGTATTCCTTGTAAGCCAGGATATCCTTAACGGTATCGCAGCAAACGTCAGCTTCCAGGTTGGCAACCAGAGCGGCGGTAGCAGCCTTGCAGGCTTCTGCGTCGTTCATGGAGTCAAGGTA